>CALLZQ010000458.1 GCA_937858255.1 uncultured Tabrizicola sp. | reverse complement strand
ATCCGCCCCTTGGGCTGATGCCATCGCTGCGGCAAGCACCAGCGTCAGCGCCGCGCCCAGACCTGTGGCTTTGTGGAAAAACTCATGTCTCATTTCGGCAACGATCCTTTGCCCCCAGTGTTTCTTGGGGTCGAGAGTAAAAGGGCTTTCAAGCCATTTCAAACTTTTAACTTGGCCATCCCGTTCTGGCGGCGTATATAAGACTCACTGCTCGATAGGTTTCTTGCCTGTATGAAACCTGCCTCAACGACTGAACGCCGGCCTTGTGCCGGCGTTTTTTTTTTTGGCGCGCACTCCGGCTTTGCCCGTGGAATTCGCGTTTGCAGCATGCAAAGCTGGTGCAAATGCAGCACGGGAGAGCATGATGCAGCTAAAGGGCAAGACCGCCGTCGTCACCGGGTCGAACAGTGGAATCGGTCTGGGCGTGGCGCGGGAAATGGCACGGGCCGGTGCCGATGTGGTGCTGAACAGCTTTACCGACCGGGCCGAGGATCACCAGCTTGCCGCCGAGATGGCGGCCGAATTCGGCGTGACGGTGCGCTATATCAAGGCCGACATGTCCAAGGGGGCGGAATGCCGGGCGCTGGTCGAACAGGCGGGCGGCTGCGATATTCTGGTGAACAATGCCGGGATCCAGCACGTTGCCGGGATCGACGAGTTCCCGGTCGAGAAGTGGGATGCCATTCTGGCCATCAACCTCTCTTCGGCCTTTCATACCACCGCCGCGGCCCTGCCGGGGATGAAGGCCAAGGGCTGGGGTCGGATCGTCAATGTCGCCTCGGCCCATGGCCTGACCGCCTCGCCGTTCAAATCGGCCTATGTTGCGGCCAAGCATGGCGTGGTCGGCCTGACCAAGGTGACGGCGCTTGAGGTGGCGGGGCAGGGCATCACGGCCAATGCGATCTGCCCGGGCTATGTGCTGACCCCACTGGTCGAGGCGCAGATCCCCGATCAGATGAAGGTGCATAACATGGACCGCGACACGGTGATCCGCGAGGTGATGCTGACGCGCCAGCCCAGCCGGCAATTCGCCACCACCGAACAGATCGGCGGCACGGCGGTGTTCCTGTGTTCCGAGGCCGCGGCCCAGATCACCGGCACGACGATTTCCGTCGATGGAGGCTGGACGGCGCTCTGAGCCTGCGCCATCAAGGGCGGCATGAGCGATATTCTGTGCATAGGATCGGTCCTGTGGGACATCATCGGACGGTCTTCGGCCGCGATGCGGCTGGGGTCCGATGTGCCGGGGCGGATTACCCGCCTGCCGGGGGGCGTGGCGATGAATATCGCCATGACCCTGTCACGGTTCGGCCTGCGCCCGGGCCTTTTGACCGCCATAGGCCAGGATCCCGAGGGGGATGAACTGCTCGCCGCCTGTCAGCGGCTGGGCATGGACTGCTCGATGGTCTATCGCAGCGAGGATTTGCCGACCGACCGCTATATGGCGATCGAGGGGGCCAATGGGCTGATCGCGGCGATTGCCGATGCGCATTCGCTGGAGCGCGCGGGCGACAAGATCCTGCGTCCCTTGGCCGATGGGCGGTTAGGCGCGGCCGATGCGCCCTTTGCCGGTCAGATCGCGCTGGACGGTAATCTGACCGAGGCGCTGCTCTCTGAGATCGCGACCTCGCCGCTGTTTGCTGCCGCCGATCTGCGGGTGGCCCCGGCCAGCCCGGGCAAGGCCGAGCGGCTGATCCCGCTGTTGGGTCATCCGCGCGCGACGCTTTATGTCAATCTCGAAGAGGCCTGCCTGATCTCCAAGACCGCGGCCGATACCGCCGAGGCCGCTGCTGCGGCGCTGTTGGCGCGGGGCGCGGCGCGGGTGCTGGTCACAGATGGCGGGCGAATGGCGGCCGAGGGGACACAAGGGCAGGGCATCCTGACCGGCCCGCCGCCGCAGGTGCTGGTCACGCGCGTCACCGGCGCCGGGGACACTTTCATGGCGGCCCATATCGTCGCCGAACGTCGCGGCGCGGACCGGGCCGGGGCGCTGCAAGCCGCGCTGCGCGCCGCGGCCGATTATGTCTCAGGAGAGATCGGATCATGACCCTGCCACTGGTTTTCTCACCCGAGGTTGCCGAGGCCCGCGCCAATGGCGCGGCCATCGTCGCGCTGGAATCGACCATCATTACCCATGGCATGCCCTGGCCGCAGAATGTCGAAACCGCCCGGCGGGTCGAGGCCGAGGTGCGCGCCCATGACGCGGTGCCGGCAACCATCGCCATCATGGGGGGCAAGATCCACATCGGCCTGACCGATGCGGAACTCGAGTCGCTGGGGCAGGCCAAAGGCGTGGCGAAACTGTCTCGCGCCGATCTTGCGGCCTGCCTTGCCCAAGGGGGAATCGGCGCGACCACCGTCGCGGCAACGATGATCTGCGCCCATCTGGCCGGGATCGAGGTCTTTGCCACTGGTGGGATTGGCGGCGTCCATCGCGGGGCAGAGACCAGCTTTGATATCTCGGCCGATCTTCCGGAACTGGCGGCGACCCCGGTGACAGTTGTGGCCGCCGGGGCCAAGGCGATTCTCGATTTGCCCAAGACGCTGGAATATCTGGAAACAGCGGGCGTGCCGGTGATTGCTTTCGGCCAAACCGCCTTCCCGGCTTTCTGGTCGCGCGATTCCGGTCTGACAGCGCCCTTGCGGATGGATGATGCCGCAACGATTGCCGCGGCCCATCGGCTGCGGGGGCGGCTTGGCCTGCCCGGGGGGCAACTCGTGGCCAATCCCATCCCGGCGGAGGCCGAAATTCCGAGAGACGAGATCGGACCTGTGATCGAACACGCCTTGGCCGAGGCCGCCGCACAGGCAATCAGCGCCAAATCAGTGACACCTTTCCTGCTGCAACGGATTTTCGAACTGACCGAAGGGCGGTCACTGACGTCCAATATCGCGCTGGTGCTGAATAACGCCCGCCTCGGTGCCGCCATCGCCCGGGCGCTGGCAGCGGCCTGATGCCCGCCGCTGCGGCAGCGCGCAAATTTCTTGGAAGAAATTTGCCCGGAATTTTCAAAAATTCCGGGCGGCCCGCGAAACCGGCTCTCTTGCCATTGTGAAAGGCCAGGCGGCTGCATAAATTCCCCGGCGACAGGGAGCCGTCATGTCCGAACAATCCCCCCATCGCCGCCGCGGTCTGCTGGCGGGCCTGCGTGCCTCATTCCTGACCGGTCTGGTCGTGGTCTTGCCCATCGGTCTGACGATCTATCTGATCTGGACGGTGATCGGCTGGATCGACGCCTGGATTCTGCCGCTGATCCCGGTGCCCTGGAAACCCGAGGCGCTGGTGCGTTATTACTTCGGGCCCGAGGCCACCATCCCGGTGCGTGGCGTCGGTGTGGTGGTGTTTCTGGTCTTTACCGTGGTGGTGGGCTGGATCGCCAAGGGGCTGATGGGGCGGTCGCTCCTCCATTGGGCTGAACGGCTGGTGGACCGGATGCCGGTCGTCCGCTCGATCTACAATGGCATCAAGCAGATTGCCGAAACCGTCTTTGCCCAGACCGAGACCAATTTCGAACGCGCTTGTCTGGTGCAGTATCCCAAGGAGGATATCTGGGCCATCGGCTTTGTCTCGACCAAGGCCAAGGGCGAATTGCAGGCCAAGCTGAATGGCGCGGGCTATCGTCAGGTCATTTCGGTCTTTCTGCCGACGACGCCGAACCCGACCTCGGGCTTTCTGCTTTATGTCGCCGAAGAGGATGTGATCTATCTCGACATGAAGATCGAGGATGCGGCCAAGCTGATCATCTCGGCGGGACTGGTCTACCCCAATGGCAAGGAGGCGCGGGTGCAGAACCCGGCTGCGAAATGATCCGCGCAAGGCGGAGGGCCCTTGCCATTTCCCTGCGCGCCTAGTAAGGACGCGCCACTTCACAGGCGGGTGCGGGCTGCACCGTGGAGAAATCCCGGTCAGTCCACCGGTTGGGCGAAAGCCTGAATTCACCCGCTGAGGCGCAAACCGGAAAGGAAATGGACATGGCGCTCCCCGAGTTTACCATGCGTCAGCTGCTTGAAGCTGGCGTTCACTACGGCCACCAGACCCAGCGCTGGAACCCGAAGATGGGTGAATACATCTACGGCGACCGCAACGGCATTCACATCCTCGACCTGACGCAGACGGTTCCGATGCTGGACCAGGCGCTGAAGGTCGTGCGCGACACCGTGGCCAAGGGCGGCCGCATCCTTTTCGTCGGCACCAAGCGTCAGGCGCAAAAGCCGATCGCCGAAGCCGCGGAAAAATGCGCGCAGTACTACATGAACCACCGCTGGCTGGGCGGCACCCTGACCAACTGGAAGACCGTCTCGCAGTCGATCCAGCGTCTGAAGCAGATCGACGAGATCATGGCTTCGGGCGGTGAGGGCCTGACCAAGAAAGAGCGTCTGAACATGGAACGCGATCAGGCCAAGCTGCAAGCCAGCCTTGGCGGGATCCGCGAAATGGGCGGCACCCCGGACCTGATCTTCATCATCGATGTTGGCAAGGAAGACCTCGCCATCCTCGAAGCGAAAAAGCTGGGCATCCCGGTTGTGGCCGTGGTTGACACCAACTGCTCGCCCAAGGGCGTTGACTATGTGATCCCGGGCAATGACGACGCGGCCCGTGCCATCGCGCTCTATTGTGATCTGATCTCGCGCGCGGCGCTCGACGGCATGTCGGCCCAGCTCGGCGCCGCTGGCGTTGACCTTGGCGCGCTGGAAATCGCCCCCGAGGAAGAAGCCGCCGAGGCCTGATCCTCGCCGGCTTTGCCTGAACGATACACGGCGGGGGCCCTCCCCCGCCGACCCATTCCGAATATCAGGAGAGTGTGATGACGATCACCGCCCAGATGGTAAAAGAACTGCGCGAGACCACCGGCGCAGGCATGATGGATGCGAAAAAAGCGCTGACCGAGACCGATGGCGACATGGAAGCCGCGATCGACTGGCTGCGCACCAAGGGTCTGGCCAAGGCCGCCAAAAAGGCCGACCGCGTGGCCGCCGAGGGTCTGATCGGCGTTGCCGTGACCAACGGCAAGGGCGTCGCGATCGAGATCAACTCGGAAACCGACTTCGTGGCCAAGAATGCCGATTTTCAGGCGCTGGTGCGTGACATTGCCAATATCGCGCTGACCACCGGCGACTCGGTCGAGGTCGTCAAGGCGGCGCATCTGAATGGCAAGACCGTTGAATCGGTGCTGACCGAGGCCATCGCCCGGATCGGCGAGAACATGAACTTCCGCCGCATGCACATTCTGGAAGGCGACACGGTTGTGTCCTACGTCCACAATGCCGCGGCCGAGGGCATGGGCAAAATCGGTGTGCTGGTTGCGCTGAATGGCCCGGCCGACAAGGCTGCCGAAATCGGCCGCCAGTTCGCGATGCACATCGCCGCCACCTCGCCGCTGTCGCTGTCGGAAGCCACCATGGACCCGTCCGTGCTGGAGCGTGAACTGGCCGTGCAGACCGCCAAGGCGCTGGAAGAGAACGCCTCTTCGGCCAAACCGAAGCCCGAGCAGGTGATCCACAACAACATCATCCCGGGCCGCATGAAGAAGTTCCTGGCGGAAAACACGCTGCTGGGTCAGGCCTTTGTCATCAACCCGGATGTGACCGTTGAGCAGGCCGCCAAGGATGCCGGCGTCGAGATCACCGGCTTTGCCCGTGTTGCCGTGGGCGAGGGTGTCGAGAAGAAGTCGGAAGACTTCGCCGCCGAGGTTGCCAAGGCGCTGCAAGGCTGATCGGCGCATCATTTCGCGCTGCGTGAAAATCGGGGCGGTCCTTCGGGGCCGCCCTTTGGTTTTTCGTCAGGGTGGGTGCCTGCGTCAGGAATTCATCGCCGAAACGCCAAAAGCCCGAGCCTTTGGCCCGGTTCAGGCAGGGGAAAAGGCGGTGTGTCCCCAGGACACCCCGCCACTGCGCCAACCCA
>CALLZQ010000457.1 GCA_937858255.1 uncultured Tabrizicola sp. | reverse complement strand
GCCGGTTCCCCCGGAAAAAACCCAAAAAAACGGCGGCCGGACCTCCACCATCAACGAAGCCCCCGGATTCTGAATCGCGAAAAATCCCCGCCGGTGGCGAGTCAAAAAGAGGGTGCTCCCGCTGACAAGAGGTCGGCAGCATGACCCAGATCCTGTCAAAGCCCGTCGGTCATTTTGACATCACGGCAGCTTCTCTGCGCAATGCGGCCCGCGATCTGGGCGAGGTTCTCGCCCTGATGGCCGGCGGGGTGCGCCCTGACCCGGAAACGCTGGCGCGGCTGCATCTGTCGCTGCGCCTGTTGCAGGGTTTCTTGCTGGATGAGGCCGTGCAGCAGGAGCAGCGTGAAGAGATTGCACGGTTCGTCTCAGCCGACTTTTCGGGTGATGGAACGCCGGTTTTTGCGTCATCGCCGATGAACGCCGCGGTGGCGCCTCTTGCAGAGGTGTCGTGATGGTTGAGCTGCGGTTTGCCGATATCGCCGGGGCCGTCGCCCTGTTCACCTTGCTGATTGCCGGCTTCTGGTTGGCGGCTGGCCTCGATCTGGACACGGGCGCCGATCAGTTGCTGCAGGGGGTGCGCTGAATGGCTGGCGTCTTCCGTCCCCTTACAGGGCCAAGGGTTGAGCGACTGGCGCAGGATGACTTTCAGGTTCTGGGTCTGCGGGAGTTGTCGCCGCGCTTCCGAAGCCGTGAGAGGGCCGAGCGCTGGATGGCCGAGCAACTTGAACGGGTCACGCCTGCCCGCAAGCCCCGAGAACGCTGCTGCCTGCGCTGTGGCGACAGGTTTTTGTCCGAGGGGTTTCATAACCGGATGTGCGACCCCTGCCGGCATGTCAGCGATGCTGTGGCCATGGGTGTCGCACAGCAGGCGACGGCAAAAGTCCGCCGTCTGGCAGGTTAGGCGAGGCTATCGGAATGCTGATCCAGGTACTTCATGGTCCGCGAAACCAGATCCGCGTCGGCGGGATCGTCAAGTGCCTGCACCATCTGCCTGATGGTCTCGACTGTGACGGTCTCTTCGCGATCAAGCAGAAACAGCGTGGCCTTGCCGATCAGGATCAGGGGTGCGTCGACCCATTGGCGCAAATCATTGGTCATTCTTGCAAACTCCTTGCGGAAGGCCCGCAGGCCCTCTGTCTCACGTTTCGGCATCGCGAGTTTCTCCTTTATCGCGGTGTTGATCGCTGCCGGGCGAGTCCCGTCGTCCGGCAGCACCCATTCTGCCATCCAGGCACGACTGCCGCAAATGTCAGGATTCCGGGTTTCAGGAAGAGTTCCTGACACATGAACCACCTGGGCCGAAAGCTGCCCGAAGGCCCGGGTTCAGCGTCCCGGCGGGGCTCTGTCCCGCCGGGACGCGCGAAGATCAACAAGAACATGACAGGCATATCATGACACTTCCCGATCTCCATGAGATCCCGCTCGCCCAGATCGAGGTGGGCAACAATCGTGCGCGTGATCTTGACCCGGTTTGGGCCGAGGCACTGGCGGCAATTATCAAGCAGCAGGGGTTGCTGCAGCCCATCATCGTGCGCCCCATCGAGGGAGAGAGCAGACGCTACAGACTGGTGGCTGGCCTGCACCGGCTGGAGGCGCATCATCTGCTGGCCTGCGAAACCATTCCCGCCTTCCTGTCGGCAGCGGCATCGGATGATGCGGCCCGGCTGGGCGAGGTGATGGAGAACCTTGGCCGCTATGATCTGATCGCGCTGGATCGCTGCCACCACCTGTTCGAACTGAAGCAGGTCTGGGA
>CALLZQ010000456.1 GCA_937858255.1 uncultured Tabrizicola sp. | reverse complement strand
AACCTGGATCCCCGCGAGGACCAGCCCCTCGACGCCGAGCTGAAGCGCCAGACCGTCGTCATGGCCCGCGCCCTGCATGTCGTCGGCCTGATGAACGTTCAATTCGCGATCAAGGATGGCGTGATCTATGTGCTGGAGGTGAACCCGCGCGCCAGCCGCACCGTGCCTTTCGTGGCCAAGGCGACCGACAGCGCCATCGCCTCGATCGCCGCGCGTCTGATGGCGGGCGAGCCGCTCTCGAACTTCCCCGAGCGCGCGCCCTATGACGCGGGCGTGGGGCCAGATTCGGTGCTGCCCCTGGCCGATGCCAATACGCTGGCCAACCCCATCACCCCGTGGTTCAGCGTGAAAGAGGCGGTGCTGCCCTTTGCCCGCTTCCCCGGCGTTGACCCGATGCTGGGGCCGGAAATGCGCTCGACGGGTGAGGTGATGGGCTGGGACCGCAGCTTCCCGCTCGCCTTCCTCAAGGCGCAGATGGGCGCGGGAACGCATCTGCCGACCGAGGGTCGCGTCTTCGTCTCGATCAAGGACATGGACAAGACCGAGGCCATGGCCGCCGCCGCCCGCGACCTGATCGCCATGGGGTTCGAGATCACCGCGACCAAGGGCACCGCCGACTGGCTGGGTGCCAATGGCGCCAAGGCAAGCCTGGTGAACAAGGTTTATGAGGGCCGCCCGAACGTGGTCGATGCGCTGAAGAACGGCGAAATCGCCTTGGTGATGAACACGACCGAGGGCGCGCAGTCGATCACCGACAGCCGCGACATCCGCCGCGTCGCGCTGATGGACAAGATCCCCTATTTCACCACCGCCGCCGCCTCGATCGCCGCTGTCGCCGCGATGAAGGCGCGGGGCGAGGGTTATGGGGTACGGACTTTGCAGGGCTGAGGCAGGTCCAAAGTGGAACCAACGGGGGCGCCGGTCTGGCGCCCCTTTTCATTCCGCAATCCGCTCGGCTTGCTCGGCCCAATGCAGGTGGTTCAGAACCCCACCATCGCGCCGCACCTCACGCAGCGCGGTCAGTGAGACATCCGCGATGGTCCAGCCGGGCTGGTTCAGCGCGCCCTCGGCCAAAATGCCGGTCGGGGGGAAGCCCCGGTCGGGCGGGCCGTAGATCGCGGCGGCGCCGATATTCTCATCCACCGCAGGGCAGAAATCGCAATCCCCCACCGTGGGCGAATGGGCCACAACGCATTGATTTTCCAGCGCCCGCGCCATGCTGCCGACCCGCACCCGGGTAAAGCCCGCGAGGCTGTCGGTGCAAGAGGGCGCCAGCAGCACCTCGGCCCCCTGATCGACCAGATGCCGCGCCAGCAGGGGGAATTCGCTGTCATAGCAGATCACCACCCCGATCCGCCCGAGGTCGGTCTCAAAAGGTCGCAGCCCCTGCCCCGGCACCACATCCCAGATCTCACGCTCAAACCGGGTCATGATCTGCTTGTCCTGATGGCCGATCACCCCGTCGGGGCCGTAGAACACGGCGCGATTGACGGGCCGCGCCCCCAGAAACGCCGGCCCCGAGGCGCCGAGGATCAGCAGGTCATGCCGCCGTGCCAGTTCCAGATGCAGCGCATCCACTGCCGGGCCATGACGCGCCACCTCATGCAGGCCGCGTTCGAGATCCGCCGCCACCTCTCGCCCGCCCAGCGAGGTCAGTTCCATCGCGCCATATTCGGGGAAAACCGCCAGCTTGGCCCCACCCGCCGCGGCGTCAGCGACCCACTGCCCCAGTTTGCCGGCATAATCCTCAAACCGGTCGACCCAGGTCAGCGGATAGGCCGCCGCTGCCAGACAAACCCCGCTCATAATGCACGCATCCAGAATTGCAGCGGCTTGCGCGTCTCGCCCGCCTCGCCCATGTCACGCCACGAAAATTCCGCCGTCACGCCGGGCAGTTGCGCATAGCCGCGCTTTTCCCAGAAGGCGTGGTTCGACCGATAGGTCGCGGGCCGTGCCGGGTGATCCTCGGGCCGCATGACCGAGCAAAAGGCCACATGGCTGCGGTTCAGCGCGCTGGCATGGTCCTCGCGCAGGTCAAAGAACCGGTGCCCGATGCCAAGGCCGCGAAACTCGGGCAACAGCACCGATTCCGCGCAATAGAAAATCCGCGCCAGATCCACCCCGGTCTGGCGAAAGGGCGCGGCGAAATCGGCGGCGTGATCCTCCATCGGCGTGCCGGTCGCCGCGCCAATCAGCCTGTCGCGGTCAAAGGCGCCAACCAGCACCGCGCCGGGGCTGTCGCGATAGGTTTGCAGATATTCCCGCTCATATTCGCGCGAGCCGTCGTAGAGATAGGGCCAGTCGCGGAACACGGCGATGCGCAGCCCGGCCACGTCATCCAGCGCGGCCTCCAGCGCCGGGCCGGTCAGCACCCGGACCGACAGCCCCTCTGGCAGCGGGCGGCTCATGCCGACACCTGACGGACCCAGTCGCTGAGGTTGTAATAGGTGGTCACACGGGCAATCCGCCCGTCGCGCAGGGTGAAAAACGTGCCGGCCGGCAGGATATAGCGCTGGCCATGCGCCTCGGGCAGGCCGGGGTCGGTTTGTAGATATTCGCCATGCACGACGAATTCTGCCGCCGCGCGATGGCCGTCGTCCGAGACGAAGACAACGATCTCGCGCAGCTCTTCACGATAGCTGACACCCATATGGCCACAAAATTCGGCAAAGGCCGCCTTGCCACGGCGGATGCCGCCCTCATTGACGTGATGTTCGATATCGTCGGTCACAAGGGCCAGCATGCCAGCGGCATCGCCGACGTTAAAGGCGGCGTAATAGGCCTCGACAAGGGCACGGGCATCGGCCCGGGTGGAAAGGGACATGGGGCAACTCCTCTGCGGGTTGCCCCAGATTACCCAGCCATGCGGCGGGGAAAAGCCCGTGAACGCCCTATCGCGGGGCGAAAACGGCGACGCGGGCGCCCTGATCAGCCGGCAAGGGCCGAGGCGATGGCCGCAGTCAGCGTTGCGGTCGGGCGCCCGATCAGCCGCGACAGGGTGCGGCTGTCGTCGAACAAGGCCCCCTTGGCCGCCGTGGCATCGGAATCGGCCAGCACGCTGGCAAAGCCCTCGGGCAAACCGAAGCTGATCAGCGTTCTGGCATAGTCGGCCTGCGCAAGGTTCTGATAAGCAACTGCTTTACCGGTCTGCCGCGCCAATTCCGCTGCGAATTCAGCCATGCTAAAGGCGCTGTCCCCGGCCAGTTCATAGGCTTTGCCGGCATGACCCCCATCAAGCGCCGTCACGGCAATCGCCTCGGCGAAATCGGCCCGCGCGGCGGCAGAGATCCGGCCCTCGCCACTGGCACCCAGGATCGCACCATGCTGCGGCCCCATGGCCACGGCGCTGGCGTAATTCTCAAAATACCAGCCATTGCGCAGCAGGGTGACGGCAAGGCCTGACTCGGCCAGCGCCGCCTCGGTAGCAATATGGTCCTGTGCCAGAATCATCGGCGAGGCCGGCCCCTTGAGGATCGAGGTATAAAGGATACGGCCCACACCGGCCGCCTTGGCCGCCGCGATGACATTGCGATGTTGGCCAGCGCGGTCGTTGAAGTCATTCGAGGACACCAGAACCAGTGTCTCAACCCCGGCCAGCGCCGCCGGATCGGCGGAGGTATAATCAAAGGCGCGGGCTTCGACCCCCAAGGGTGCCGCCTTGGACGGCGTGCGAGCCAGCGCAATCGGCGCAGCCCCCTTTGCGCGCAGAGCCGCGATGGCTAGCCCCCCCAGATGCCCGGTGGCCCCGGTAACAGCGATCTTCTTCATGGCGTTTTCCCTTTTCCAAAATGGTGGAATACAGATCGCCTCTTTACTTACGAAAAGGAAGTACATACATTTTTGTAAGTATTACTCAGGGGCGCACAATCGCATGAACAGCAAGGCACAAGAGCTGATCGACGTCTGGCAACGCGGCAATGTTCTGGCCGAAACCTGCCCCTCGCGCCCGATCCTGTCGCATCTGACCAGCCGCTGGGGGGTGTTGGTGATGATCGTGCTGGCGACCGGCACGCATCGGTTTTCGGAATTACGTCGCAAGGCGGCGGGGGTCAGCGAACGGATGCTGGCACAGACGCTGCAACAGCTTGAGGCGGATGGTTTTGTCGCACGCAAGGCCCACGCCGTCGTGCCACCTCATGTCGATTACAGCCTGACGCCCTTGGGGCAAGAGGCGGCAGCCCATGTGATCGCCCTGACCGACTGGATCGAGACCGCCCTGCCCCGAATCCTGGCCGAGACAAAAGCCGCCTAGAACCACATATCGGCGACGCAGCGCCCGTCGCGTGGCAGGTCGGCAAAACGCTCCAGCCCGTCGAAATGATCAATTGGCAAATGTGCGACCGGCCCCGGCTCGGTCAGGCGCAGGTTGACCGCCATGCGCCGGCGGCCCCCGGCATCGGCGGCCAGTGCCCGCCAGGCGACGACACAGCCACAGGTGCCGCAGAAATGAAAGCCGATATGCGGGCCGCGCCGGTATTCGCGGGTCGGGCCGGCCATATCCACGCCCTCGCCTTCGTGGTCATAAATCCACAAGACACCATAGCGGCGGCAGATGGTGCAGTTGCAGGCTGTGGCGGATTCAGGCTCGGCCCGGAATTCCCATGTCACAGTTCCGCAATGACATGATCCGTGCAGCATCGTTTAACCTTCGTCTGCGGTTGGTGGCCCAAAGCGCTGCACCATCCGGTCGCGGATTTGATCGCGCGCCTGGCGATAGGCCGACAGCTTTGCCTCACGCGTCTCGCCCAAGCCCGTGGGGTCAAGGATCGGCCAATATTCGATGTCCAGATGGTAATGCCGGGTCAGTTCCAGCGCCAGCCGCTGACTGGCCGGCGACAGGGCCACGATCAGGTCGAACTGCGACAGATCATCGCCCCATTCCTGCATTTCTTCGAAACTGCGCGAGCGGTGGCGGGCCAGTTCGATCCCCAGTTCCTTGCAGACGGCGACGGAAAACCCGTCCACCTCCATGTCATTCTTGACCCCGGCCGATTGCACATAGGCGCGCTGGCCGTACATCTGCTTCATCAACCCCTCGGCCATGGGCGAGCGGACGGCGTTGTGATCGCAGCAGAACAGGACAGACTGTGGGAAATTGCCCAAAGCCTACCCCCAGTGCAGAACGCAGATCAGGGTGAACAGGCGCCGCGCCGTGTCCAGATCGACCTCGGCCTTACCCTCCAGCCGCTCTTGCAGCACGCGCGCGCCTTCGTTGTGGATACCGCGCCGCGCCATGTCGATCGCCTCGATCTGACTGGGGGGCAGGCGCTTTACCGCGTCGAAATAGCTTTCGCAGATCTGGAAGTAATCCTTGACCACCTGCCGGAACGGCCCGAGCGAAAGATGGAACTCGCCCAGCTTGGCCTCGTCCTCGGTTGCCACTTCAAAGACCAGCCGCCCCTCGCGGATCGCAAGGCCAAGGCGATAGGGGCCGGGCGGCACCTCACGCCCGTCACGGGCAGGCAGACCAAAACTGTTTTCTTCCAGAAGATCAAAGATCGCCACGCGGCGTTCCTGCTCGAGCTCGGGTGTGGGGCGGGCGAGACCTTTCTCGTCGATCTCGATATGGCAGATACGGTTCGTCATCTTCGGGCCTTAACTTCGTCTGCACCGTGATGCCCGACCCCCCCCGGCAAAGCAAGGGTATTGCGCCGTTCAGACCGGCCGGAGGCCAAGGTCTTGATAAAACCGCAAGAGATAGCCGTCTGGATCGGCCACGACGAACTGGCGGTTGCCGGCCTCGGTCTGGCCCTGACGATACCATCGGTCCTCGGGCCCAAGGCGTAGCGGATGTGCGGCCCGCGACAATGCCGCAATCATCGGTGCGATATCCGCTACCCGGATTTGCAGGTTGAGACCGCGCCCCAGCGGCCCTGCCACCTCGGCCAGCCCGGGATCGAAATCGCGGCCCACACCAATCTGGTCGATCATAAGATGCGCGCCCTCATGCACCAGATAGGCAAAGCCCTCGTCCGGGCGGGAATAGCGGCAAGAAAACCCCAGCACGTCGGTATAGAACGCCATGCTGCGCCGCCAGTCGCGCACCGAGAGTTCCGGCACGACGGCGGGCGCGGCCTCAGTCATTCAGCCGATCCAGTCGGGCGCGAACGCTCAGGCCATGCGCCTCAAGGCTTTCGCTGATCGCCAGCCGTTCAGCACTCGGCCCGATGGCGCGCAGCGCGGCGGGGGTCATCCGCGCCATCGTGGTCCGCTTCATGAAATCGAGGACGTTCAGCCCCGAAGAGAACCGCGCCGAGCGCGCGGTCGGCAGCACATGGTTCGGCCCGCCAACGTAGTCGCCGATCGCCTCGGGTGTCCAGGGACCGAGGAAGATCGCCCCGGCATGGGGGATTTTCGCCGCCAGCCTCTCGGCATCATCGACCATGATCTCCAGATGTTCCGGCGCAAGACGGTTGGCCAGCGCCGCCGCCTGCTCCAGCGTTTCGACCACGATCACCGCCCCGTTGTCGCGCCAGCTTGCGCCCGCGATGGTGCGGCGCTCCAGCGTTGCCAGCCGGGCCTCGACCGCCTCTGCCACCACCCGGCCAAGGGCAGCATCGGTGGTGATCAGGATCGCCTGCGCGCTCTCATCATGTTCGGCCTGGCTGAGCAGGTCGAGTGCGATCCAGTCCGGGTCATTGCCGGCATCGGCGATCACCAAAACCTCAGAGGGGCCGGCGATCATGTCGATCCCGACCCGGCCAAAGACCAGCCGCTTGGCCGCCGCGACAAAGGCATTGCCGGGCCCGGTAATCTTGTCCACCGGGGCAATGGTCGCCGTGCCATAGGCCAGCGCCGCAATCGCCTGCGCACCGCCGATGCGGTAGACCGTATCAACCCCAGCCAGTTGCGCCGCCAGCAGAACCAGCGGATTGACCACCCCGCCCGGTGTCGGGCAGGCGATGACAAGCCGTTCAACCCCGGCGACCTTGGCGGGGATCGCATTCATCAGCACGCTTGAGGGATAGCTCGCCAGCCCCCCCGGCACATAAAGGCCCGCCGCCGAAACCGGCGTCCACCGCCAGCCGA
>CALLZQ010000455.1 GCA_937858255.1 uncultured Tabrizicola sp. | reverse complement strand
TGCGGGCCGTCATCGGCCTGTTCGAAGAGGCGGGATTTGCCATCAAGGGCACGGCCGAGATCGCCCCCGATCTGGTTCCGGGTGAGGGGCTGTTGACCGGCACCCTGACCGAACAGGACCGCAAGGATGCCGCCCGCGCCGAGACCATTGTTGCGGCGCTTGGGGCGGCGGATGTGGGGCAGGGCTGTGTCGTCGTCCAGGGTCTCTGCCTTGCCGCCGAGGCGCTGCCGGGAACCGACGCGATGCTGGCCGGGGTGGCAATGCTGCCGCAAACGCTCCGCCCCGATCCGGCACGCGGGCGTGGGCTGTTCTACAAGGCCCCGAAGCCCGCCCAGGATCTGCGCATCGACCTGCCCACCATCGGCCCCGCCACCGTTGCCGCCGCCGCAAAAGCGGGCCTTGGCGGCATCGCCTGGCAGGCGGGCGGCGTCATCTGCCTTGACCGCCCCGCCATGATCGCCGCCGCCGAAGCTGCTGGCCTGTTTCTGTGGGCGCGCTGAGGCTTTTCCTGATCGCGGGCGAACCCTCGGGCGACCGGCTGGGGGCTGCGCTGATGGCGGGCCTCCGCGCCCTCAATCCTGAAGTCACCTTTACCGGCGTCGGCGGCCCCTTGATGCAGGATCAGGGGCTGCAAAGCCTCTTCCCGATGGAAGAGCTTTCGGTCATGGGCATTGCCGAGGTGCTGCCGAAATACTTCCACCTAAAACGCCGAATCGCTGAGGCGGCCGCAGCCGCTCTTGCCGCCAAACCGGCGGCGATGATCACCATCGACAGCCCCGATTTCTGCCTGCGCGTGGCCTCCATCGTCAAATCCGCCCAGCCAGCGTTAAAAACCATTCACTACGTTGCGCCCTCGGTCTGGGCCTGGCGCCCCGGTCGTGCGGCGAAAATGGCGCGGGTCATTGATCATGTGCTGGCGCTCTTGCCGTTTGAGCCGCCCTATATGACCGCCGCCGGGATGAGCTGCGATTTCGTCGGCCATCCGGTCGTGGCCGAACCGCTTGCCACGCCCGAAGAACGCGCCCTGATGGCCGGGGAGGGGCCGCTGATCCTCGCCCTGCCAGGGTCGCGGCGGGGCGAGGTCACGCGCCTTGCCCCGGTGTTGGGGCAGGTGCTGGCGCAGATCAAAGAGGCCCACCCAACCGCGCGCGTGGCCCTGCCCACCGTGCGCGGTGTGGCCGATCTCGTGGCGGAACTGTCGGATAAATGGCCGATAAGGCCGCAAATCATCCGCGACCCGGCCGAAAAACGCGCGGCCTTTGCCATGGCCGATGTCGCCATCGCGGCCTCGGGCACCGTGTCACTTGAACTGGCGGCCAATGATTGCCCGATGGTCATCGCCTATGACATGCACCCGCTCACGCTATGGCTGATGCGGTGTGCCGCCCTGATCGACACGGTGACGCTGGTCAACCTTGTGTCCGAGACGCGGGCCGTCCCGGAATTCATCGGCGAGCGCTGCCGCGCCGATCTGATCGCGCCCGAGGTGCTGCGTCTGCTGGCCGAGGGGCCGGGGCCGCAGGCCGAGGCGAGGCGCCTGACCATGGAGCGTCTGGGCAAGGGGGGTGAGGCGCCGGTTGCGGCCCTGCATCGGCTGGCCGTTGCGACGGTTGGCGCGCGTCTTTTCACCGTGACCACGGTCGAGGATCAGGGCCGCCTTGCCCGGCGCAGCTATACCAGCCATCCGGCGGAATACCCGGTCTCTGGCGTCAAGATCGTCGAGCCGAACCGCTGGACCGAGGTGGTCTTGGCGCGGCGCGAGACCTTTGTGGCCAATACACTGGCCGAGATCGCGGCGGTTTTTCCTGACCATGAACTGATCGGCTCTCTGGGCCTTGGATCAGTGGTCAACATGCCGGTGATCCTGCGCGGCGAGATCGGCGCAACGCTGAATCTCTTGGATGTGCCGGGCTATTTCACGCCCGAGCGGGTGGGTTTCATCGCCCGCCACTTGACCCTGCCCACCATGGCCGCGCAATTGCTGAGCGAGCGCCTGAACCGCACCTGAAGAACCGGGCCTGACGCCCCGGTCTACCGCCCGCGCCAGATCCAGCCGCCGCCGAAAATGCGGCCGCCCTCGGGGGCATAGAAGACGCAGGCCTGCCCGGCGCTGACCCCATCCTCGGGATCCAGAAGCTCGACCTCAGCCTCGGTGGCCGAGAGGGGCCGGATCACCGCAGGACGCGGCGGGCGGGTGGAGCGGACCTTGACGTTCAGATGCCATTCCGGTTGGCTCTCAAACGGCGCATCGCCCAGCCAGTTGATTTCCCGCACCGGGATGATCCGGGTCGCGAGGGACTCTTTCGGCCCGACAATGACGCGCCGCGTCTCAGGATCCAGCCGCACCACATACAAGGGATCGCCCAGCCCGCCGATCCCGAGGCCCTTGCGCTGCCCGATGGTGTAATGGATGACCCCGCGATGCTGGCCCAGCACATTGCCCGCCAGATCGACGATGTCACCCGGATCCGCCGCCCCGGGCCGCAGCTTTTCGATCACGGCCGCATAGTTGCCATTGGGGACGAAACAGATGTCCTGACTGTCGGGCTTGTCCGCGACCGGCAACCCGTATTTCGCGGCCAGCGCCCGCGTCTCGGCCTTGGAGGCCAGATGACCCAGCGGAAAGCGCAGATAAGACAGTTGCTCGGGCGTGGTCGAGAACAGGAAGTAGCTCTGGTCCCGGTTCGGATCTGCCGCCGAATGCAGTTCCGGCCCCATCACTCCCGGCTTGCGCTGGATATAATGCCCGGTGGCCATGCAATCGGCCTCCAGATCCTTGGCAGTGGCCAGAAGATCCTTGAACTCCACCCCCTCATTGCGGCGGATGCAGGGCACCGGTGTCGCCCCCGCCAGATAGGCATCGGCGAATTCCTCGATCACCGCCTCACGAAAGGTGTTTTCATAGTCGAGGACATAATGCGGGAACCCCATGGTTTCCGCCACCCGCCGCGCATCGTGAATGTCACGTCCCGCACAGCAGGCCCCCTTTTTCGCCAGGGCTGCCCCGTGGTCATAAAGTTGCAGCGTGACGCCCACCACGTCATAGCCCTCTTCGGCCAGCATGGCGGCGACAACGCTGCTGTCGACGCCCCCCGACATGGCCACGACCACGCGCGTCTCAGAGGGGGGCTTGGGCAGCCCCAGCGAGTTCAACCTTTGGTCAAGCATGACGCAACCTTTCCGGAATGGGGCGGAATATAGGAAAATGCGCGATACTCTCAACCCCCGAAACGCCTCTGGGTTCACCTTCGATTAAACGCGATCCCGCAGAGTCCTCTGAACATGAGGTCAAGGGATGACAGTTGGATGTATCTCAAGCGCGTAGATGGACCCCGGCAGGTGACGCTGCCCGATGGCTCGATCCTGACGCGGGCGGATCTGCCCGATCCGAAAACCCGCCGCTGGGGGGCCAGCCGAAAGGCGATTGTGGTCAAGGCGGTGGTGCATGGGCTGATCACCGAATCCGAGGCCCGGGAACGCTATGCCCTGTCCGAGGAAGAGTTTACCCTGTGGCGGGCCGCGGGGGAAAAGCACGGGGAGGCCGGGCTGAAAGTCACCCTCATTCAAAAATATAGACAACTTTAGATTGTATTTTCGTCGCTCTCTGGCAGAGTAACCGCAGATTAACCATTGATCCGCACACTCGTTAACGAACATACCAGACCGGAGAGCGGCCCATGCGCATTTTGTTGGTAGAGGATGACCCGACCACCTCGCGCAGCATCGAACTGATGCTGACCCATGCGAATCTCAACGTCTATTGCACCGATATGGGCGAAGACGGGGTCGATCTGGCGAAACTCTATGATTACGACCTGATCCTGCTCGATCTCAATCTGCCGGATATGTCCGGCCATGACGTGCTGCGGCAGTTGCGGCTGGCGCGGGTGGAAACGCCGATCCTGATCCTCTCGGGTGAAGATGACACGGAAAACAAGCTGAAAGGCTTTGGCTTCGGCGCCGATGACTATATGACCAAGCCCTTCCATCGTGAGGAACTGGTGGCCCGCATTCACGCCATCATCCGCCGCTCCAAGGGGCACAGCCAATCGGTGATCCGTACCGGCAAGGTCAATGTCAATCTCGACGCCAAGACGGTCGAGGTGGATGGCACGACAGTGCATCTGACCGGCAAGGAGTATCAGATGCTGGAACTCCTCTCGCTGCGCAAGGGCACGACCCTGACCAAAGAGATGTTCCTGAACCATCTCTATGGCGGCATGGATGAACCCGAACTGAAGATCATCGACGTTTTCATCTGCAAATTGCGCAAGAAACTGGCCGAGGCGACGGGGGGGCAGAACTATATCGAGACCGTCTGGGGGCGCGGCTATGTGCTGCGTGACCCGGCCGGTCAGGACAGAAAGCTGGCCGCTTCGGCTTGATGCTTTACCTCGCCCCGGCAGCCCCCTAAGTCTGGGGGGCGAGCGGGAGGTGGGAATGTCCGAAAAAGCTGTCGAGGCGCTGAGTGAGGATGAGGCGCGGGCGGAACTGGCCCGGTTGGCCGCAGAGATTGCGGCAGCGAATGATGCTTATCATCGGCAGGACGCGCCCGAGATCAGCGATGCTGACTATGACGCGCTGAAACGGCGCAATGCGGCGGTCGAGGCGCGCTTTCCGGCGCTGAAACGGGCGGATAGCCCCTCGGATCAGGTCGGGGCGCCAGTTGCCGATGGCTTTGGCAAGGTTGCGCACCGGGTGCGGATGCTGAGCCTTGAGAATGCCTTTGACGAGGCAGATGTCACCGATTTCGTCGAGCGGGTTGTGAAATACCTCAACCATGCCGGGCCCATTGCCTTTACGGCTGAGCCAAAGATTGACGGCCTGTCGCTTTCCTTGCGCTACGAAGGTGGCGTTCTGGTGCAGGCCGCAACCCGTGGCGATGGCGAGGTCGGCGAGAACGTCACCGACAATGCCCGCACCATCGCCGATATTCCCCAACATCTGACCGGCGTGCCCGAGGTGCTGGAGGTGCGGGGCGAGGTCTATATGAGCCATGCCGACTTCGCCGCCCTGAACGCGCGCCAGATCACCACCGGCGGCAAGATCTTCGCCAATCCCCGCAATGCTGCTGCCGGATCATTGCGCCAACTCGACGCCGCCATTACGGCCGCGCGGCCCTTGCGATTCTTTGCCTATGCCTGGGGCGAAGTCTCGGCGCCGCTCGCAGCGACCCAGTTCGGTGCGATTGAGCGTTTGGCGGCGCTTGGGTTTCAGACCAACCCCTTAACCACACGCTGCGACGGCGCGGCCGATCTGATCACGCAGTACCGCCGGATCGAGGCGATGCGGGCCAGCCTTGGCTATGACATCGACGGTGTGGTCTACAAGGTGGACGATCTGGGGTTGCAAGCGCGCCTTGGCTTTCGGTCGACTACACCGCGATGGGCGATTGCCCATAAATTTCCCGCAGAACTGGCATGGACCGAACTGCTTGGTATCGACATTCAGGTCGGGCGCACCGGTGCGCTTTCGCCCGTCGCGCGGCTGCGCCCGGTGACGGTGGGCGGGGTCGTCGTCTCGAACGCCACGCTGCATAATGAGGATTACATCGCCGGCCGCGACAGCAAGGGTCAGGAAATCCGGGGTGGCAAGGACATCCGAATTGGTGACTGGGTGCAGATTTACCGGGCAGGCGATGTGATCCCCAAAATCGCCGACGTGGATCTGAGCCGTCGCAAGATCGATGCGCAACCCTATGAATTCCCGCATTTTTGCCCGGAGTGTGGCAGCCCTGCTCTCCGTGAAGAGGGCGATTCGATCCGCCGTTGCACCGGCGGGCTGATCTGCCCGGCACAGGCGGTCGAACGCCTGCGCCATTTCGTCAGCCGCAATGCCTTTGACATTGAGGGGCTGGGCACCAAACAGGTCGAGATGTTCTTCCGTGATGCCGATCTGCCGGTAAAAACGCCGGCGGACATCTTTACGCTTGCGAAAAGAGACGCGGGCAACCCGCTGAAAAAGCTGAAAAACCGTGATGGTTTTGGTGAGACTTCGGCAGCCAAGCTGTTCGCGGCGATCGAGGCGCGGCGCACCATCCCGCTGGACAGGCTGATCTTTGCGCTGGGGATCCGGCATGTGGGTGAGGTGGCGGCGCAGGTGCTCGCCCGTCATTACGGAACGTGGGAGGCGTTTGAGGCGATGGCGACCCGCGCCGCGCCGGGCAATCCCGAATGGGAGGGGCTGTTGGCCATCGACGGCGTGGGGCAGGTGCTGGCGGAAAGCCTGACCGCGGCCTTTCACAATCCCGGCGAAAGGGCGGCGATTGACGCGCTGGTGGTCGAACTGACGGTGGAACCCGTGGTCTGGAAGGCCGCGACCGACAGCCCGGTGGCGGGCAAGACGGTGGTCTTTACCGGCACGCTGGAAAAGATGACCCGGGCCGAAGCCAAGGCCCGGGCCGAGGCTTTGGGCGCCAAGGTCTCGGGCAGCGTTTCGGCCAAGACCGACCTTTTGGTGGCGGGGCCGGGCGCCGGATCGAAGGCGAAAGAGGCGGCGCGGCTGGGGGTCGAGACCATCGACGAGGATGCCTGGCTGGCGCTGATCGGGCAGGCATGAGCCGGCCCGAACGCCTCTTTCCGCTGTTCGCGGGGCTGGAGACGCTGGAGGGCATCGGCCCCAAGACGGCGCATGCCTTTGCGGCGCTGGAGGTGACGCGCCCCCGGGATCTGCTGTTCCTCTTGCCGCATTCCGGCATTGACCGCAGCCGCCGCGACAGCCTGCGCGAGGTGTTGCCGCCGGTGACGGTCACGGTCGAGGTCGAGGTGGGCGCCCATTACTCGCCCCGCAAAAAGGGTGGCCCCTATCGCGTGGCGGTACGCGACCGGCTGCTGGACTGGTCCCTGATCTTCTTTCACGCGCGCGGCGATTACCTGCAAAAACTGCTGCCGGTGGGCGCGCGGCGCATCGTCTCTGGCAAGGTTGAACTGACGCCTTCGGGCGCGCAGATGATCCACCCGGATCATATCCTGCCAGTGGAAGAGGCGGGCGATCTGCCGGTCTATGAGCCGGTCTATCCGCTGACGGCGGGGATCACACAGAAACTGGTGGCCAAGGCGGTGGCCGGGGCGTTGACCAGACTGCCCGAGATGCCGGAATGGATCGACCCGGGGCTGATGCGGCAAGAGGGCTGGCCCGGTTGGGCCGAGGCACTGCGACGCGTCCACCATCCGCAATCCGCCGCCGATCTGGCGCCGACCGATCCGGCGCGGCAGCGTCTGGCCTATGATGAACTCTTCGCCCATCAACTGACGCTCTCACTGGCGCGGGTGGCCTTGCGGCGGCAAAAGGGTCTGCCGACACGCGGCACCGGGCGGCTCAAGGCGCAGGTGCTGGCCAGTCTGCCCTATGCGCCCACGGTGGCGCAGCGCCGCGCCGTGGCCGAGATAGAGGCCGATATGGCCCAGCCCTTGCGGATGAACCGGTTGCTTCAGGGCGATGTCGGCTCGGGCAAGACACTGGTCGCCTTCCTCGCGCTGCTGACGGCGGTTGAGGCGGGGGGGGGGGGGGGGGTGGGGGGGGCCCCCCGGGATTCCCCCCCCCCGCCACACGCGGGGGGGGGGCCCCCCGCCGGGGGGG
>CALLZQ010000454.1 GCA_937858255.1 uncultured Tabrizicola sp. | reverse complement strand
AGCCGGAAGACCGCGCCGCCCTGTCCGGTGGCCCATCTGCTGATGACCTGTCCGGTTTTGTGCCCCGGCCCCGCGTCTCGTCCCGCCATCATCTGCCGCTCTCGGGGCTGGCGGTTTCTCGCCCTGCCCGTCAGGTGCTGACATGGTCAGGGGCACGGGTGGCGGGCGGCTGGGGCGCCTGCCGGACCGCGATGGGCGAGGTCGCGCCACTTTGGCCGGGCGCGACCGGGGCAGCGCCCCCTGAAGACGCCGAGGTACCCCCCTTTCTGCCCCGGGCCATTGCCGGCCCCTTGGGCGCGGCGCCGGATTTCACCCGCCTTTTGCTCGACCATCTGCCGCGGATCGTGCTGGCGGCGGCGGCCAGCCCCGCCGCGACGCCGATCCTGATCGACGCGACCCTGCCCGAGCTGTTGCAGGCGGTGCTGCGCCTCGTCTTGCCGGAATCGCCGCTTTACCCGCTGGCCCCGGGGCAATGGGTGCAACTGGGGCAACTCCGGGTCGGGCAAACCGGTTCTCTGGCCGATCTGACGCTGGCACCCGAGGATCTGGCGCCGCTGCGCCAGTTGCGCGACCGGGGCGCGGGGCCAGCGCTGGGGCCGCGGCTTTTGCTCTGGCCAGAGGGCGGGCCGCCGGCTCTTCGCAATGCGGCTCTGCTGCGGCACCAGATGATGACCCGGGGCTGCGTGGCCTTCGATCCGGCCGCGCTGCCGCTGCCGGCGCGGATCGCGGCGCTGTCGGCGGCGCGTGAGGTGGTGGTGGCCGATCCGGCGCAGATGGGCGATGCGCTCCTGGCCCCGGCGGGGGCGCGGATCTTTCTGTTGCTGCCGGCGGGGGCGGCGCTGCACCCCTGGGCCTTGCTGGGCGAACTGGCGGGGCAAGAGGTGACGGTGGTGCAGGGCTCGGGCCTCTATCACCGGCTGCGCCACCGGCTGATGCCCCGGGGGCGGGCCCGGGTGTTCCATGTCGATCCGCATCTGATCCTGCCCTTTCTGCCCGACCCGGACGAACGGCCCGAAGGGCTGGCGCCCGCGGCACTTCTGGACCGTTTGTATGGTTCGGCGTTTGAGGCGGATGTGCTGACGGGGGCCTGGGCGGTTGCCGCGGGGC
>CALLZQ010000453.1 GCA_937858255.1 uncultured Tabrizicola sp. | reverse complement strand
TCTGCCCTGGCCCCTTTGGCGCCTCCAGCCCCAGATGCCGCCAGGCCCGCGCCCCCAGCATCCGCCCGCGCGGCGTGCGCTGGATCAGGCCCTGCTGCAAGAGATAGGGTTCGATCACCTCTTCGATGGCGTCGCGCGGTTCCGACAGCGCCGCCGCGATGGTCTCGACCCCGACCGGCCCGCCGCCATAATGCTCGGCCAAGAGGGTCAGATAGCGGCGATCTGCACCGTCAAGGCCCAGATTATCCACCCCCAACCGCGTCAAGGCGCGATCCGCGAGCGCCCGGCTGATCCGCCCCCCCTCTTCGACCATCGCGAAATCGACCACCCGCCGCAACAGCCGTCCGGCAATCCGTGGCGTGCCCCGTGCGCGCCGCGCAATCTCGCGGCAGCCCTCGGCCTCGGCCCGCACCCCCATCAGTCGCGCGCCCCGGGTCACGATCTCGTTCAGCTCATCCTCGGTATAGAATTGCAGCCGCGTCGGAATGCCGAACCGGTCGCGCAAGGGCGTCGTCAGCAGCCCCAGCCGCGTCGTCGCCCCCACCAGCGTAAAAGGCTGCAAGTCGATCCGCACCGTTCGCGCCGCTGGCCCCTCACCGATCACCAGATCGAGGGCGAAATCCTCCATCGCCGGATAAAGCACCTCTTCCACCACGGGCGAGAGGCGATGGATCTCATCAATGAACAGCACATCGCGCGGCTCAAGGTTGGTCAGGATCGCCGCCAGATCCCCCGGCTTGGCCAGCACCGGGCCAGAGGTCATGCGAAACCCCACCCCCAACTCACGCGCCATGATTTGCGCCAAGGTGGTCTTGCCCAGACCGGGCGGGCCGTGAAAGAGGGTGTGATCCATCGCCTCGCCGCGCATGCGCGCCGCCTCGATGAACACCCGCAAATTGGCCCGCGCCTCAGCCTGACCAATGAATTCCTCAAGCGCCTGCGGGCGCAGGGCACGGTCGGCATCTTCGGGCAGGGCTGCGGCGCGCAGGGCAGGATCGGGGGTCATCATGCCGGACCATTCCCCAAACGCGCCCGATTTGGCAAGCGCTGATCGGGCCCAGGGCCCCCCGCGCCCGCCGGTTTTGCGCCCCACGCGCGGCAGGGAACTGCGCACAGCCCCGGTCCCTGACACCATCGCCTCCAGCGCCGCGATGCGGTTCGCCGTATTGGGATGGGTCGAAAACAGCGCGTCATGGGCATGGGCATGCAGCGGATTGATGATGAACATATGCGCAATCGCGGGATTACGCTCGGCGGCCACATTGTCGATACCCTTGGCAAAGGCCTCGATCCGGCGCAACGCCCCAGCCAAGGCCAAGGGCTGACCACAAATCTCGGCCCCGATCCGGTCCGCCTCATATTCCCGGCTGCGCGAGATAGCCATCTGCACCAGCGCTGCCGCCAGCGGTGCCAGGATCATCAGTGCCAGCGTGCCCAGAAGGCCACCGGGCCGGTCCCGGTCACCGCCAAAGAACAGCGCAAAGTTCGCCAGCATGGAAATCGCCCCGGCAAAGGTCGCCGTGACCGTCATGATCAGCGTATCGCGGTTGCGGATATGGGCCAGTTCATGCGCCATCACCGCCGCCACCTCTTCCTCACTCAGCCGCCGCAACAGACCCGTGGTCGCGGCCACGGCGGCGTTTTCCGGGTTGCGCCCGGTGGCAAAGGCATTGGGCTGATCGGTCTCGATCAGATAGACCTTGGGGCGCGGCATCCCGGCCCCGTCGGCCAACCGATGCACCATCCGTACAAAGCCCGGCGCGGTCCGCTCATCCACCGCGCGCGCGCCCGACATCGACAAGACCGCCTTGTCGGCGTTCCACTAGCCCATCAGGTTCATG
>CALLZQ010000452.1 GCA_937858255.1 uncultured Tabrizicola sp. | reverse complement strand
AACAATGGCGCCGATCAGCCCGGTGATGAAGGCATCGCCCCGGCCCCGGCCCAGCCCCGACCCCCCCGTGGTCAAGAGGAACAGCAGCGCTGCCGCCGTGACAAAGGCACCCGCCCCCATGCCGGGCTGGCTGGCCCCCTCGACCAGACCAAAGCGGCTGGACGTGCCCAGGATGATCAACCCCTGCCCGGCCATCAGCGCAAGCCCCAGCCCGCCTCCGGTCACCAGCCCGCGCGCCATCGGCAACTGGCCCCGTCCCAAGACCAGCGCCGCCGCAGCCACCGCAAAGCCCATGAGTGGCAGCCACAGCCAGGGCCGGTCGTTCAGGGCCCAGATCAGGGCCGGGCGGGCCTCGGCCTCACCCAACCAGCCGAGGGACCAAAGCCCCGCCGTGCGTCGCATCTTGAATTTTCCCGGAAATCAGGTGGCCCGCCCCAAAAGTTGCGGCGGGCCGGTTTCGATCACTCTTCGAAATTGCCGCCCTGCGACTTCACTTCGGCTTCCCAACGGTTCAGCAGCCGCTCACGGGTTTCCGAGGCGCCATAGGTGGCGAAATCGTAGTTGATCAGCTTGACCGCCGCCATGTCGGGCGCCTCGGGATCGGTGGCCGAAGCCGGGTTCGAGGGGATGTTGAACACACCCACTTCCAGCCCGCGCGACTGCGCCTCGGACGACAGGACATATTCGACCCACTTCTTCGCGGCGTCGAAATTCGGCGTGCCCTTGATCACGCTGACGGCGCCGACCTCATAGCCCGTGCCTTCGCAGGGCGAGACGATCTCAACCGGGAAGCCCTGCTTTTTCAGGTTCACCATGTCATGCATGAAGCCGACGGCAATCGTGGTTTCGCCACGCGCCGCCATCTTACCCGGGGCAGAACCCGATTTGGTGTGCTGGTTCACATTGGCGCCGATCCCGGCCAGCAGCTTGAACGCCTCATCCTCGCCGAAAAGCTGCACCAGCGTCGCAAGCTGGGTATAGGCCGTGCCCGAGGATTGCGGGTTCGAAACTGTCACCTCGCCCTTGTATTCAGGCTTGGCCAGATCCTTCCAGCAGGCAGGTGCGGGCAGGCCCTTCTCGGCCAGAACCTCTTTGTTGTAGAGCAGGCCCAACAGCCCGACATGCACACCGATCGCCTTGCCGCCAGACATCTCGGTCATGTTCTGCGACCAGCCAAGCTGACCCGAAACATCAACCCCCGAAGGCATGGTCAGATCCTCATTGGCGGCAATCAGATGCGGATCGCCCGTGCCGCCCCACCAGACATCGATCTTGGGGTTGCCCGCCTCGGCCCGGATCTGGGCCAGAGTCTCACCGGTCGATTTGCGCACGATGGCCACGTCCACACCAGTGTCGATCTTGAAGTTCTGCGCCATCAGATCGCACCAAGCCTGCTCATTCGCGCACCCCACTTACAGGGTTTCGGCAGAACCGCGGGATGCCCCCATTCCCGCGGCCACCGCCGGCGCGCGGCTAGAGAAAGTCTTAATTTTGTCCCCCAATGGCCCCCGCCTCTCCGGGGCGGTGCTGGGTAATCTTGGCACGGGCCTGCCGCAACCGGGGAGGGGGAAGGACGTTAACAGCCTGACCTCACCGCCGGATTTTGATGAACAATGTTACAAAACCCGCCCTTTGTCAGAACCTTTGAAACCTGATTGCATTTGCAGTGCCCGCGCGTTCGGCCATCATGGGCACCGGGAGGAGGAACCCATGGAACAGGCCGGCACGCCACAGGGCGCCATGCCACAGGGCGCCATGCCTGCGGGCGATGGGGCGGTTGTGGCGATCATTGATGACGATGCAGATCTGCGTCAGACCCTCGCCGCGCTCTTGGCCGAGAACGGCTTTCGTCCGCTGCCATTGCCTGACGGGGCGTCTTTTCTGGCGCTCGGGCCGCATCCGGGGGTGGATCTGGCGCTGGTCGATCTGCATCTGCGCGGCGAGAATGGCCTGACACTCGCCATCCGCATCCGCGAGACCATGGGCCTGCCCATCGTCATGCTGACCGGGCGCGGCGATGAGATGGACAAGATCATCGGCCTTGAGACCGGGGCGGATGATTACATGATGAAGCCCTTTAACCCGCGCGAACTGATTGCGCGGCTGCGCGCGGTGCTGCGCCGGATGGGGCATCCCTCGGTCTCTCCGCCCGACCGCAGCGCCAGCACCATCCGCGCCTTTGGCCGGCTGCGGCTGGATCAGACCCGGCGCGAATTGCTGGATGAAGAGGGCGCCGAGATCCCGCTGACCAATGCCGAATACCGCCTGCTCGACTATTTCCTGCGCAATCCGGGCCGGATCATCCCCCGCACCGAATTGCTGACCGAGCTGGGCAATGATCTGTCACAATATATGGACCGCACCATTGACGTGCTGATCCTGCGCCTGCGCCGCAAGATCGAGACCGTGCCCTCCAAGCCCGCCCATCTGCAACCCCGGCGCGGGCAGGGCTATGTCTTTGTTCTGGACGAGATGGCATGAGGCGGCTCTCGGTCCGCTTTCGCCTGCTTTTGGCACTGGCGCTGCTG
>CALLZQ010000451.1 GCA_937858255.1 uncultured Tabrizicola sp. | reverse complement strand
TCTCTGGGCTGCCGATGACACTGGCCCGCGCGATACCCGCAAGCTGGCCTATGGCCATGTCTTCGTGCTGCTGGCGGGGTCCAGCGCCCATATGGCGGGCCATCCCGATGCGCCCGCGCTGATCGACGACGCGACGGACCTGCTCGACCGGCATTATTGGGAAGAGGCGCCGGGCCTTCTCGCCGATGAATGGAACCGCGACTGGACGCCGTTTTCCACCTATCGCGGCATGAATGCCAATATGCACGGGGTCGAGGCGCTGCTGGCCGCCTATGAGGCGACGGGGCGCGAGGTCTATCTGACCCGTTCGGGGCGCATCCTCGATTTCTTCCTGCGCCGCACCGCGCCGGTTGAGGGCTGGCGCGTGCCCGAGCATTACGATCAGAACTGGCAGATCGACCGGGCCTATGACGGCAATCCGATGTTCCGCCCGGCGGGCACGACGCCCGGCCACAGCTTTGAACTGGGGCGGCTGATGCTGCAACATTGGGATCTGGATGGCCGCCGCGCGGCGGATGCGCCGGGCATTGCCCGGGCGCTGATCTATCAGGCCCTGCGCGACGGTTGGGATACCGAGGCGGGCGGCGGCATCGTCTATACGCTGGGCTTTGACGGCAAGCCGGCGATCCGCGACCGGTACTGGTGGCCGGTGACCGAGGCGATTGGCGCGCTCGCGGCCCTGCTCAAACACGCGCCCGAGGCCGAGGATGCGGTCTGGTATCGCCGCCTGTGGGACTTTGCCGATCGCCATTTCGTCGATCACCGCCATGGCGGCTGGTTTCATGAGATCGACGCCAAGGGCGCGCCGACGGCGACGCAATTCCACGGCAAGCCTGATCTCTATCACTCGTTGCAGGCGACGCTGTTCCCGCTCTGCCCCGGGCTGTCAGGCTTTGGTCCGGCGCTGAAGGGCGCCCTTGACTGACCCCTCGTCTTGCCCGCGGCGACGCAGGGCAAGACGGCCCACAAGGGCGCGATGCCCGCCGGCGATGATCAAGGCAACATTGGTCATTGCCCGGCTGGGCGACAGGCCGGGCGGCACCGCGATGTACAGCGGGCGCCAGTCCGGGCCAAAGCGGGCCTTGTAATCGCGCAGCGCCTCAAAGCTGGGGAAGGCGGCGCCATGGCGGTAGATAAAGCTACCGAACCGAGACCAGAGCCGCTCGACCGAGCGTTCCTCCAGCCCCTCGGGCGGGGCCATGCCCAGCGACAGGCTCTCTGCCCCCAGATCACGATAGCGCTCGATCAGGCCAAGGAACAGGAAGTCCATGAACCCCTCGGGCGCATCGGCCCGCATCCGCATCAGATCCAGCGCCACCCGCTTGCCCCCGCCCGGCGCCAAGAGATTGGCAAAGCCCACGACCTGCCCCCCCTGCCGCACCACGGCAAGGTCAAAGCGGTTCAGGTAATCGGCGCTAAAGCGCCCAACGGTAAAGCCCTTTTCGCGCCCGGCGCGGCTGGCCAGCCAATCGCCCGAAACGGCCTCCAGTTCCGCGAGCAGGGCTGGCGCATGTGGCGGGGGGGTGAGTTCAAGGGTTGCCCCCGCCGCCTGCCCGCGCGCCGCCCTCTCGCGCAGCGGGGGAAAGGGGTCGGGCCCCAGAAGCAGGCCGCGCCC
>CALLZQ010000450.1 GCA_937858255.1 uncultured Tabrizicola sp. | reverse complement strand
AGGGTGCGCATCAGGGTCTGATAGCCCTCATCCGAGCCGGACATGCCGCAGCCCGAGGCATGGGCAATCGGCACGATGCCATCGACATTCGCCAGCGCCTTGAACCACTCGGCCTTTTCGGCCTCTTCGGCGATGAAGCGCGCCACCGAGCCAGAGCAGTTGACCGAGGTCAGCACCCCCAGAAAATTGCGCGTCCCCGCCCGGCCATCGGGGCGGCGATAGCCCATAAAGCTCCGCTCACCCGTCACGGCGGGCAGAGGGCGCAGGTCGCTGGCAAAGGCATAGTCCTGCGCGTGATCCGACATGGCGATGTTGTGGGTGTGGACATGGGCGCCCTTGGCGATGTCCTCGGTCGCGGCGCCGATGATCTGGCCGTAACGGCGCACATGTTCCCCCCGCGCAATCGGGCGGTTGGCAAATTTGTGCCCGCGCGCGATGCGCTCGGCCGTGGTCACGCCCAGATGGTCGGTCCCCGCCGGCAGGTCGGCCAGGGCGATGTCCACATTGTCGTCCGCATTCAGGCGCAGGGAAATCGGCATGATCGGCCTTCAGTCTTGGGGTGCGAGGGTCGAGAGCGCGCGGTCGAGATGGGTATAGCCCCCATCGACGAACAGCCACTGCCCGGTGGTGTGGCCCGCACGGGGCGAGAGGGTAAAGACGACCGTATCGGCCATCTCGGTATCCAGTGTCATCCGCGCGCCAAGGGGAATGCGGGCGGTGATCTCGGCCTCTTGGCCGGCCGGGTCGGGCAGGCTGTCCAGCCAGCGGCGATAGAGCGGGGTCATCACCTCGGCCGGGATGACCGCATTGACCCGCACCCCGTCACCCGCCAGCGCCGCCGCCCATTCCCGCGTCAGCCCCAGTTGCGCCGCCTTGGCCGCGACATAGGCCGAGGTGCCCCCCTGCCCCGTCACCGCGGTTTTTGAACTGATGTTGACGATGGCGCCGCGGCTGGCCTTGAGGTCGGGCAACAGCAGATGCGCCAGCGTGTAATAGTGGATCAGGTTCTGATCGAGCGAGGCGCGGAACGCCTCTGGCCCCGCGTCAAGGCCGATCCCGTCATTGGCCCCGGCATTGTTGATCAGCCCATAGACCGGCCCCTGCCCGCCCCAACGGTCGCGCAATTCTTCGACCGCGCGGCGGCACTCCGCATCGCGCGACAGATCCGCCTTGATCCAGCCTGCACCCGGCGCCCGTTCGGCCAATTCCTCGATGAATCCCGGGGCGGGCGGGCTGCGGGCGATGATCACCGGGACGGCCCCCTCGGCCGACAGCCGGCGCGAGATCGCCGCGCCAATGCCCGAGGCGCCGCCCGTCACCACGACGATCCGTCCAGCCAGCCCCAGATCCATTCCCGTACCCCTCTTGGTTGGGCGGCCCCGCCCTGCTTGTGGAACGTGCAGGGCCGCCCCTTCTTCCCTTGGGAGGGAAAACCGTCTTGCAGCCTACCCCGCATCCTGTCTGGCCCGACCATGACCGCCATCACAGGGCTTGCCAACTGTTTTTTATTTTTCAAAACATAAAGACAGGAAAAGGAGACATCATGGCCCGCAGCGACTCGCGCTTCCGGCAGGCCCATAACGACCTGCTGGCCCAGTTGACCGGCCTCTCGGTCGGCACGCTGTTGCCATCAGAGGTGCAGATGGCCGCCGATCTGGGGGTATCGCGGACCGTCGTGCGCGCGGTGCTGGCCAGAATGGCCGAAGGCGGGCTCTTGTCGATCAGCGGCCGGGAAAAGCGCCTTGCCCGTGCGACCCGCACGCGCGATCGCCTGCCCCTGCTGACCGATTACCTCAGCCGGGATGAGCTGGAGGGCCGCTTTCTCGATTGGGTCTTGCGGTTCGACGTGCCGGCGGGCACGGCGCTGAATGTCACGCAACTGGCCCGGCAATTCAATGTGCCGCCCTATCAGTTGCAGGAATTTCTGGCCAGCCTCGGCCAGTCGGGCCTTGTCGAGCGGCGGGCGCGCGGGGGCTGGCGGCTGCTGGGCTTTTCCCCCGATTACGCGGTGGAACTGTCGGACTTCCGTCTGGTGCTGGAACTCGACGCCATTCGCGGCCTGATCGCCCTCGCACCCTCACATCCGTTCTGGCGGGCCTTGCGGCGCATGCGTGCCGAGCATCTGGAACTCTTGGCCCGGATCGGGCGGGATTATCACGATTTCCCGCCCATGGACGGGCGATTCCATGCGCTGATCAACTCGAATGTGACCAACCGCTTCATCAGCCAGTTTCAAAAGGTGATCCGGCTGATCTTTCACTACCATTATCAATGGGACAAGACGATGGAGCGTCACCGAAACGAGGATGCGATCCGCGAGCATCTGGTGATCATGGATGCGCTGGAGGCGCGCGATGCCGTCGCGGCCGAGGCCGCCACCCGCCAGCATCTGACCACCTCAAAGGAAACGCTGCTGTCGTCGCTGCGCGACCACCGGCTTGGATAGAGTGCATGTATGGGAGGAATGGTACCGACTCCCCGGCTCGAACGGGGGACCCCCAGATCCACAATCTTGTTAGTATTGTTATATTTCAACGGCTTATTATTCTGTCGCCGTTTTTTTCGACCATTACATTTCAATGGCTTGCGCGGGGTATCGGATGCCGCTTTCGGACGAATGACGCCCCTACCGGGGGCCGGCGGCGGCGTCATAAATGGCGATTACTTCCCGCGCGGCTGACCGGATTTGCGGCAGATGGCCAGCCACCACCGCAACATTCAGCCGGTCAATCGGCTGGCGCAGTCCAATCACCAGCGCGTCATCGCTGGCCACCAGCTCGGGCGCGCAGCCGGCGGTCGAGCCAGTCAAGATCATCATCCCCATCGCCGTGACCCACATCCGCATTGCCGATCCTTTCTGTCGTGTCCCGAAAATCGCGCGCCGCCTCGGCCGCCGCGCGGGCGCGCTCGCCCTCGATCAGATACAGGCGCCAGGCCGCCGCGACGGCAACGGCCGTGCCCGCCGCCAGGGCGATGACGACCGCCCATAGCTTGACCCGCGCCAGCATCATTCACCCCGCTGACGGCCGCGCCAGATGCGCAGCAGGGCCAGCCCAAGGCCAAGACCGATGGCCGCCAGCATGGCATAGCCGGCCAGCCGCTCGGGCAGCCATGGCGCTGCCTCGCGCAGTGCCGGCTCGGCCGCCTGGATCGCCGCCTCGACAGCGGCGCCGCCCGCGATGACCGGGCCGGTATCTGCCATCGCATCGCGGACCGGGCGCGGATTGGCCTCGGGGGCAAAGCGGGTGGCGCGGCGCGGGAATTCCCCCCATTGCACGCCGCGCCAGCGGTCGGCGCGCGTGTCGATATGGATGAAGTTCCTGGCGCCCGATGGCTTTTGCGGCGGATAGATGCCGATGCCGTTAAAGCCCAGCCTGCGGGCCTCGGCCTCAAATCGGTGGGGATCGACATTTGCCATGCTGATGTCAAAGGCAATCCCCTGCATGTGCTTTGACGCCTTGGCGCCCCCGACAGCGGCATTGTGGGCCGGGCTGCGATAGCCCGAATTCACGATGAGCGGATGCCCCATGACGCGGCGCAGATCGTCCAGCCGTTTCAGCGCATCGCGGCTCTCAGGGGTCAGCATCACCAGCCCGCTGCCCCGGCAGGCAATCTCTTCGGGCTTGAAATACAGGCAGGGCCATTCGTCGGGCCGCACTTGCGACCAGTGCTTGACAGTCATTTGGACAGTTCCTTTTCGATTTGTGACAGGCGGGTATCGATCCGGCCAAGGGCATCGGAGATCCGGGTTTCCATGGCGCGCAGCCGCGTCTCGTGGTCAGACAGCATGGCGGCATGGCTGGTGGTTTCTGCGCGCAGACTGCCCCAGGCCAGCAGCGCCGGGATCAGCAGCGCCGCGATGGTCAGCAGGTTCCCCAGAGAAATTCGGCGGTCGATTTCAGGCACGGCAAAGTCCTTTCAGGTCAGGGGGCGCCCCACACGCGCAGGTCCAGAAAATCCATAAGATGCGACCACCAGCCGGGGGTATTGGTGATGCTGGCGGGGGTGGCGGTGGCAAATCGGCCGGGGCTGCCGATCACATTCCAGTTCTTGCTGATCGGATCGAACGGCGTCATGGCATCGGCCATCGGCGCGGCGAACAACTGGAAGTTTGCAGGGTGCAGATAGGGGGTATTGGGATTGCCGTGCTTGCAGAAATTGGCCAGACGCTGCGCCATCCCATCGACCAGATACAGATCCTGCGCCGTGATCTGTTCCTCATTTCCCGCGCCCGGCGGATCGTCCAGCCATTGCGGATTGGCCTCCCGGGCGGGCTCCGCATGGGTGGGGCCGGCGGGGTTGGTCGATGCCTTGCCTTCGGGTCGATCCCCCCAGACATAGCCATAGGCCGTGCCGCCCGCCTCTTCGATCGCGCGCAGCACGCAATAGGCGGCGTGCCAATAGCCGGCGTTGAAGATCATCGCATTCGGCTCGGTTGCCGCGCCCCACGGCAGACGCGCCCGGGACAGGTCTGTGCTGGCCCAGGCGGGGCTGGCCGGGCTGCCATCGTATTCGGTTTCATAGACCGCGCTCTGGGCAAACTGATGGGCTGTCAGGCCATTGGCGACGTGGTGCAGCTGGGTGCCGAAAAACCACGGGTTGCCGGACAGGGCCGCCGCGCCCATCACGCTTGCCTCAAAGGTTGCCACGCCGATCATCGCCGCC
>CALLZQ010000449.1 GCA_937858255.1 uncultured Tabrizicola sp. | reverse complement strand
CCCACCGCATTCGGCTGATGGCTCATCGCGATCTGATGCACCCGCTCGGTGATCCGCGCCATGCCAAGGCCCGCATTCACCCGCATGTTCATCGGCGTTGATCCGGTATGGGCATCCTTGCCGGTCAGGGTGATCTGCAACCACCACAGGCCCTGCCCATGGGTCACGACGCCAATATCGCGGCCCTCGGCCTCAAGGATCGGGCCCTGCTCGATATGCAATTCCAGCATCGCATGCATCTTGCGGGTGCCGACGACCTCATCGCCCACCCAGCCGATGCGCTTTAGCTCATCGCCAAAGGACTTTCCCTCGGCATCCTTGCGCGCATAGGCGTAATCCTGTGTGTGCATTCCGGCAAAGACGCCGCTGGCCAGCATGGCGGGCGCATAGCGGGTGCCTTCCTCATTGGTCCAGTTGGTGACAACGATCGGGCGCCGGGTCTTGACCCCCATATCGTTCATAGTCCGCACCACCTCGAGCGCGCCCAGAACCCCCAGAACACCATCGTATTTCCCCCCCGTAGGCTGGGTATCCAGATGGCTGCCCATATAGACGGGCAGGGCGTCCGGGTCAGTGCCGGGGCGGGTCATGAACATATTGCCCATGGTATCGACGCCCATGGTCATCCCCGCCGCCTCGCACCACGACTTGAACAGATGGCGTCCCTGACTGTCGGCATCGGTCAGGGTCTGGCGATTGTTGCCCCCCGCGATGCCCGGGCCGATCTTGGCCATCTCCATCAGGCTGTCCCACAGGCGCGCGGGGTCAATGCGGAGGTTCTCTCCGGGTGCTGGCATCAGCTGGCTCTCCCTGTGCTGCGGGGCATCTGCTGCACCCCTCTCTGCCGGCCTTGCGCCGACTCATTTTCTGACCGTATGGTCAGGTTACAGCGCAACACAACCTGACCAACCGGTCAACAAGATTCCCATGGTTCGATGAACGAGAACGCCCGGATTCCGCGCAACGCCAAGGCCAAACGCACCGAAATTCGGCGCGAGAATGAGCGTGTGATCCTTGAGGCGGCGGAGAAGGTTTTTGCCGAGGCGGGTTTTGGTGGCGCGACCATGCAGTTGATCGCCGATATGGCGGGCCTGCCCAAGGCGAACCTGCATTACTACTTTGCCACCAAGGAAGATCTGTATCGTCAGGTCGTCCGCAATATCTTTGAGATCTGGCTGCATGCCGCCGACACCTTTGACACTGCCGCCGACCCGGCCGAGGGGATCGGGGCCTATATCGACGCCAAGCTGGAAATCTCGCGCCGTCATCCCTTTGGATCAAAGGTCTGGGCCAGTGAGGTGATGCACGGCGCGCCGGTCATTCAGGATTATCTGGAGACGACGCTGCGCGACTGGACCGAGGGGCGGATGGCCGCGATCCAGCGCTGGGTGGATGAGGGCAAGATGGCGCCGGTCAACCCCCGGCATCTGCTCTACATGATCTGGGCCACCACCCAGCACTACGCCGATTTCGGCCATCAGATCGAAACGCTGAACGCGGGCAAACCGCTGAGTGAGCGGCAATGGCGCGAGGTCAAGGATTCCGTCAAGGCAATCATCTTGCGCGGGATCGGGGCAACGGGTTGACACTTCGACCCGGCTATTTTCGAAATGCATGAACCTTTGAAGGACAATGACCTTGCACTTGGACTGGCGTGTTCATTTCGATAAGATCGTGCTGCCGACGGTCAAGGAGTACTTTCTGTCGGAACGTGAACTCTCAGCGGCATGTTCAGGTCAACATCCCGATCTTGACCATTTTCGTTTTGAGGCACTTCGGCGGGCGGGCGCCGCCAGTTTCTATCTTCATCACTTCTCAGACGTTGTTGCCAACGAGTGGCCGGAATTTTTGCCGTCCCCGGGCGAATACGATAGGCTCAAAAAGGTGAGGGATTTTGTTTCGGAACGTTGTTTCTATTCTCGATCTGAAGAACCTTCAAATGACGTTCATCTACTGGGTGAAGTCGCGGATGCATTGAAACACTCGGTCCTGACGCGCAGGACCGCCAAACGTGAAATTTTGGGCAAGGACCAAGTACTGATCGTGGGACGCGGCTTTGGGACACTTCGCCATGGTGAAGGAAAGTACGGCGGAGTCGAAGAGGTGTTCATTCAAGGCAGAAGTGGCACACGAGCGTTTTCAAACGTTTTGCATAATGTGCTCGACGCATGGTGCCGTGCTGCGAACTTTGAACTCTTGGAAAAGGGCTAGCTCAAGTGAAAAGCGCGCACGATATTGGTGCTTATCTGCAGGCATGCTAAGGCTCTTTCATGACCTAGCTTAAAAAGAGATAAAGTAAGGACAGGCCATGGGGCAGGGACCAGACAGCGCATCACTTATGGCCGAGGCGGAAGGTCTGGTCTTCCCCCGCTTCGATGAAACCACGGCCTATCTGCTGGGCACGGCAGTTGTGGATATGGCGGTTGAGGGAGGCTTGCCGGTGGTTGTCGATATCCGCAACGCGGGCCGCGTTTTTTTCCATGTGGCCCTGCCGGGATCGACCGCCCTGAATGACAAATGGGTGCAGCGCAAGTCTGCGACTTGCCTTTTGTTCCACGAGGCGTCTTTGCTTGTGGGCACTCGTAACCGGGAAAAGGGAGAGACTCTGGCCCGCCATGGCCTTCCGCCCGAGGATTATGCCGATCACGGCGGCGCGGTGCCGATCGTCGTCGAGGGGGCAGGGATGGTCGCCTGTCTGACCGTTTCCGGTTTGCCGCAGGTCGAGGATCACCGGCTGGCGGTGCGGGCGATCCGGGCCTTTCTGGGCCGGGCCTAGGCTACAGGCGTCCAGATCACATCGTCGATGCGCGGGGCCCCCGTGGCCAGCATCACCAGCCGGTCAAAGCCAAGCGCGATGCCGCTGGCGGGCGGCATATGGGCGAGGGCGCTGAGAAAATCCTCATCCACCGGATAGCGCTCGCCATAGACCCGCTGCTTTTCATCCATCTCGGCGGCAAAGCGGCGGCGCTGCTCTTCGGGGTTGGTCAATTCGCCAAAGCCATTGGCCAATTCCACCCCGCAGGCATAAAGCTCAAACCGTTCGGCCACGCGGGCGTCATCGGGGCAGGGGCGGGCCAGCGCCGCCTCGGCCACCGGATAGCGGTCGAGGATCGTCGGGCGGCCATGTCCAAGATGAGGTTCCACCTTTTCCACCAGAATACGGCTGAGCATGTCTGACCATGTGTCATCCGCCGCATGGCGAATGCCCTGCCTGTCCATCTGCGCGGCCAATTGCGCCGCCTCTGGCGCGCCATCCGCGCCAAGGCTCGCCAAAAGGTCAATCCCGGCGTAACGCTTAAACGCCTCGGCCACCGACAGCCGCTGGGGTTCGGCCAAGGGATCGCAAACCGCCTCGCGGAATCGGAACACTGTCGTCCCTGCCGCCTCTGCCGCCAGCCGCAGAAAGGCGGCGCAATCCGCCATCAGCACGGTATAATCCTCAGCCACCCGATACCATTCCAGCATAGTGAATTCGGGGCTGTGCAGCGCGCCGCGCTCGCGGTTGCGCCAGACATGGGCAAAGGCGTGGATGCGTGTCTCCCCCGCTGCCAGCAGCTTTTTCATCGCAAATTCGGGGCTGGTATGCAGATACATCTGCCGCGGCTGGCCATCATTGCCGATGGCTTGGGTTGCAAAACCATGCAGATGCGCCTCATTTCCCGGGCTGATTTGCAGCGCTGCCGGGTCGACCTCGGTAAATCCCTCACCCGCCAGCCATCCCCGGATCGCCGCCTGAATTCGCCCCCGCGCCAGCAAGAGGGGGCGGCGGTCGGCGTGGCGGCGGGCGGACCAGAAGGGGCTGTCGCTGGACATGGCAAGGGCCTTTGCGCGTCATTTGACGCAATAGGGGTGGAAATTCGCGCGCGGATCGGTTAGGCGCGGGGCCAATCGGGCGGCGGATAGGCCGCCTTTCCAATAACTGCAAGGTCAACAATGGTCAAAGTCATCGCCTCGTCGCTGCGCAAGGGCAATGTCGTCGAAATGGACGGCCGGCTCTACGCGGTGCTTACCGCCCAGAACATTCATCCCGGCAAGGGCACCCCTGTGACCCAGGTGGACATGCGCCGCATCGTCGACGGGGTGAAGGTGTCGGAACGCTGGCGCACCACCGAGCAGGTTGAAAAGGCCAATGTGGACGAGCGCGCCTATAACTACCTCTACAACGATGGCGAGGGCTACCACTTCATGGAGCCCGAGACCTATGAACAGATCGCCGTGCCCGAAGATGTGATCGGCGATGGCGTCGTCTATCTGCAAGAGGGCATGACCTGCTGGCTCAAGACCCATGAGGGCGTGCCGCTGGCCATCGAATTCCCGCAAAAGATCACCGTGGAAATCACCGAGACCGAGCCGGTGGTGAAGGGCCAGACCGCCTCTTCGTCCTACAAGCCCGCCCAGACGGATTCGGGCCTGCGCGTTATGGTGCCGCCGCATATCGGGCCGGGTACGCGGATCGTGATCAACACCGAAGACAATTCCTACGTCGAACGCGCCAAGGATTGATCCCCGCGCGACATCGCACAGGGCAGGGGGTGGCATCGCGCCGCCCCCTGTTCATTTGAACGGCACATGAGAAGACAGATGGCACAGGGTTTCGGCTTTGAACTGAAGGCAACCGACGGGGCCGCCCGCACGGGCGTGATTCACACCACGCGGGGCGAGAT
>CALLZQ010000448.1 GCA_937858255.1 uncultured Tabrizicola sp. | reverse complement strand
GCCCGGCGAGTTTTTCGATCAGGGTCTTGTCGAATTCGGTCTCTTCGCCCTCGACAATGAAATCGACCGGTTTGCCCAAGAGATCCGCCGCCTCGGACACCAGGCGCCGGAACCGCCCGATCAGCGTTTTCATCGGCACCATACGCAGCGTCATCGTGGTATCGCGCAAGCCGGCGGCCAGTCGGGTGATCTGCTCGGCAGTCGCCAAAAGCGCCGGATCACGGCTTTGCCGCGCCAGTTCGGTCAGACGTGCCTCGACAATGACCAGTTCTCCGACCGCATCCATCAACGCATCAAGACGCGGCGCCGGGACGCGCACAGTCGCCTGCGCATTGGACGCGGATGCGACGACGGCGGGGGCGGTGCGCGCCTGCGGCTGCTCGCCGCGAACATGGTCTTGCGGGGGGCTTTCCGCCCTAGCGATGACGTTATCTACAGGGGCAATATCAGCGCCCGACAATTCCCATTCGGCATCGGCAAAGAGAAAGACATCTTCGATTTCGGCATTGCCAATGCCCTCAGGCACGCGGCACGACCAGGAAATGTAGCAACAGGCCGGGTCCAGATCGGCCAGTTCAGGCAGGTCTTCCAGATCGGCGACGATATCGGTCGCCCCCAGATCGGCCAGTTCCTGCAACAAAAGCTCTGGCCGCAGGCCGGTTTCAAATACCGGCCCGGGCAAGCGAAAGCGCAAATTGCGCACCGATGCGGCGTCTTGCCCCGCAGCGGCCTGATCGCCCGCTTCGCCCTCGCTATCCCCCTGCATGATCTCGGCCGCAAGCGCCGCGAGGATCTCGGCTCGTTCCGCCGCCGTATCCCCACGCCCCTCGACCAGCCGGGGGATCATGTCGCGCGCCTTGAGCGCCAGCCGGATCACCTCGGGCGTCACCGAGGCCGCACCCGAGCGGATGCGGTCAAAAGCGGTCTCGAAATCATGCACGAAGCCCGACAGATCGGCAAAACCGAACATTGCGGCATTGCCCTTGATCGTATGAAGATCGCGAAACACCTGCGCGATCAACGCGGCGTCATCTGGACGTTCCTTGAGGTCAAGAAGGCAGCGATCAAGACTTTCCAGCAGATCGCCCAGTTCTTCCTGAAAGGCATGGATCAGTTCATCAGTAATCATCCGATCACCTTCTTCACCACAGCGACCAGCCGCGCCTGATCAAAGGGTTTGACCATCCATCCCGTTGCCCCGACCTCTCGCGCCGTTTGCTTCAGCCCCTCAGAGGATTCGGTGGACAGGGCGATAATCGGCACCCCCTTGCCCGAGGGGTGCTGGCGCAACGCGCGAATGAAGCTGATGCCGTCCATATTGGGCATGTTCTGGTCGGTGATGATGCCGTCGACCACCTGCGTCGTGGCCTTTTGCAACCCGTCGAGCCCGTCCACCGCCTCAAGCACCGCATAACCCGCCTCGCCCAGCGTCATCGCCACCATGCGGCGGATCGTCGGGGAATCGTCTACAGTCAGAACCGTCTTTGCCATTACGCGCCTTCGCCGATGTCCTGCCGGGCAGCGGACTGATCCGCCCCTGCCGAAAGATGAGGGGTTAGACCGAGCCGTTCGATCAGTTCGGTCACCGGGCCGGCAGGGGCGAGACGAAAGCCGAGATCCTGCCCCGCCTTGCGCGCGCTGCGCCGTGCGGCAACCAGAACCTGCAACGTCGCGGCGTCAGTCTCCTCAAGCGCTGAGAGGTCGATCTCGACGCGCCGGCGCGACAGCAGCCCAGCCAGTTGCCCCGCCAGCGGGGCGGCATCCGCGAATTTGACCCTGCCTGTCATCCGCAGCCTGGCCGTCGGCAATCCCCTGACATCTGGCATTTTCTCTTTGTCCCCTTTTTGGCCTGAACTGTTGAACGGCGCATAAGGGGGGACCTTTAGGCCATCGGCACTCACCAAAGGATCAGGGTCGCAAGACTTTGGTCTGTGGGGCGGGCAAGGGTCGGGCATCCGCGGGTTGTCCGGCGCGCAACAAGCGACCGGACAAAATGCAAAAGGCCCCGCCACGGGGGCAGGGCCTTGAGATCTCTGATGGTCAGCGCCGCTTATTCAGCGTCAGCAGCCGCCTCTTCGCGGGCCTTGTCAGCCGCGCCTTTGGCGTTCGGATCGCGGTCAACGAATTCGATGATCGCCATCGGAGCCATGTCGCCATAGCGGAAGCCGGCCTTCAGCACGCGCACATAGCCGCCAGCGCGGTCCTTGTAGCGCGGGCCGAGCACTTCAAACAGCTTGGCAACGTCTTTGTCTTCTTTCAGTTGGGCAGCGGCCTGACGACGGGCGTGCAGATCGCCACGCTTGGCCAGCGTGATCAGCTTTTCGATGATCGGACGCAGTTCCTTGGCCTTGGGCAGGGTGGTCTTGATCTGCTCATGCTCGATCAGCGAGCCGGCCATGTTCGAGAACAGCGCCTTGCGGTGTTCGTGGGTCCGGTTCAGGCGGCGGTATCCGCGGGCGTGACGCATGGGAATCTCCTATTCGCGTTTTGCTTTGTGTTGCCGGACCTGCGTTGGGTCCGGCGTCGTTGGGGCGGAATGCCCAAGTTTTCCCCGGCTCTCCCGGGCATTGCTGGGGGGCGTCGCCGCCCCCCGGATTTCTCAGAACTGGTCTTCGAAGCGCTTGGCCAGATCTTCGATGTTTTCCGGCGGCCAATCCTCGACTTCCATGCCAAGGTGCAGACCCATGCCCGACAGCACTTCCTTGATCTCGTTCAAGGACTTGCGGCCAAAGTTCGGGGTGCGCAGCATCTCGGCTTCGGTTTTCTGGATCAGATCGCCGATATAGACGATGTTGTCGTTCTTCAGGCAGTTGGCCGAACGCACCGAAAGTTCCAGCTCGTCCACTTTCTTGAGCAGCAGCGGATTGAACTCCAGCCCGGTGTCGATCTCGCCAGCCTTGGCCGATTCCGGTTCGTCGAAGTTGACGAAGATCGACAGCTGGTCTTGCAGGATACGCGCGGCATAGGCCACGGCGTCATCCGGCGTCAGGCTGCCGTCGGTTTCGATCTTCATGGTCAGCTTGTCATAGTCCAGCACCTGGCCCTCACGGGTCGGCTGCACTTCGTAGCTGACTTTCTTGACCGGCGAATAGATCGCGTCGATCGGGATCAGGCCGATGGGCGCATCCTCGGGACGGTTCTTGTCGGCCGAGACATAGCCCTTGCCGGTGTTGACCGTCAGTTCCATGAACACGTCCGCGCCATCGTCGAGGTGGCAGATCACGTGCTCTTTGTTCAGAACTTCGATGCCGTTCGATTCCGAGATGTCACCGGCGGTGACAACACCCGGGCCCTTGGCCGAGATCGACAGGCGCTTCGGCCCCTCGACTTCCATCTTCAGCGCGACGCCCTTCAGGTTCAGGACGATATCGGTCACGTCTTCACGCACACCGGCCACCGACGAGAACTCGTGCAGCACGTTGTCGATCTGGACGCTGGTGATGGCGCCGCCTTGCAGGCTCGACATCAGCACGCGACGCAGCGCGTTGCCCAGCGTCAGGCCAAAGCCGCGCTCCAGCGGCTCGGCGATCACGGTCGCGACGCGCGACGGATCGGCACCCGGTTTCACAACCAGTTGCGCGGGCTTGATGAGTTCTTGCCAGTTCTTATGGATCATGCTGTCGCCTCCATTCTTGTCCCTTGGCCCATGTCCAGAAAGCCAGAGGACGCCCGAGGGTCCTTAATGCCGAAATCGGGCCGCGCACAAAGGCACGGCCCGACCACATTTCTGTCGCTCAGACGCGGCGGCGCTTGGGCGGGCGGCAGCCGTTGTGCGCCAGCGGGGTCACGTCGCGGATCGAGGTGATCTGGAAGCCGACGGCAGCCAGAGCGCGCAGCGCCGATTCACGACCCGAACCCGGGCCCTGCACTTCGACTTCCAGCGTCTTCACGCCATGTTCCTGTGCCTTGCGGCCCGCATCTTCTGCGGCCATCTGCGCGGCATAGGGGGTCGATTTGCGCGAGCCCTTGAAGCCCATGGTGCCAGCCGACGACCACGAGATCGCATTGCCCTGCACGTCCGAGATCAGGATCTTGGTGTTGTTGAACGACGAGTTCACATGCGCCACACCAGCGGCGATGTTCTTGCGTTCCTTCCGCTTTGCGCGGACTTTGGTATCGCGTGCCATATCTGATGCCCTCCCTTACTTCTTCTTGCCAGCGATCGGCTTGGCCGGGCCCTTGCGGGTGCGGGCATTGGTATGGGTGCGCTGACCGCGAACCGGCAGGTTCTTGCGGTGACGCAGGCCGCGGTAGCAGCCGAGGTCCATCAGACGCTTGATGTTCATCGAGACTTCACGGCGCAGGTCGCCCTCGACGGTGAAGTTCGCGTCGATATATTCGCGGATCGACAGCACTTCGGCATCCGAAAGCTCATTGACACGACGGGCGCGGTCGATGTTCAGCGCTTCACAGATGGTTTCCGCATTCTGCGGGCCGATGCCGTGGATATACTGAAGCGCAATCGGAACGCGCTTCTGGGTGGGGATGTTGACGCCAGCAATACGTGCCACGCGTAGGTCCTTTTCTGGTTGCGGTTCCGTGGTGCCAGAACCTTTTTTCACAACTCCGACCGGACCTTGGCCCCGACGGATCGACTCTCCCCCCGGGAAAACCGGGGAACGACCCAGTGCGATTCCGCACCGGGACGCCGTGCTTTATGGGGAAACGCCCGGCCCGTCAAGGGTGGCGGGCAGGGATTTCACGCCTTGTCAAGAATTTTCGCGATTGCCGCCCCGACGCTGTCCATATCGGCCATGCCGTCGATCTGGATCAGGTCCTTGGTGGCCCAATAGTAGCCGACCAGCGGGGCGGTATTCTTGTAATAGGCGCGCAGGCGCTGTTCCAGCACTTCGGGCGTGTCGTCCTGACGGCCGGGCAGGCCCTGGGCACGGGGTTGCTCGGCGCGCGTGCCAACACGGCCCACGAGAGCAGGGCCGTCCACCACCAGCCCGAGCACCGCAT
>CALLZQ010000447.1 GCA_937858255.1 uncultured Tabrizicola sp. | reverse complement strand
CCCGCCCATCGTTATTGCAAGGGGGCCGCGGTTTGAGAACATGGAGGAAAATTACCCCGTCCTCTACCGCCGCTATGCGCTGCATGAGGGGTCGGGCGGCGCCGGCCAGCATCGCGGCGGCTTTGGTCTCGATTATGAGATCGAGCTTTTGCGGGGTGAGGCACGCGCCAGTTTCGTGATGGATCATGGGCGTACCGGCCCACAGGGCGCGCTTGGGGGCGGCGACGGTGCCGTCAACCGGGTTGAGGTGCATCGCCCCGGCGCCGCGCCGTGGGTGCCGCCACATCTCTCCAAGGCGCAGGATGTGACCCTTGCCCCCGGGGACAGGGTACGGGTGCGCACCCCCGGAGGTGGCGGCTATGGCCCACCCACGGCGCGCGACCCCGCGCAGATCGAAGAGGACATTCGCCTTGGCCGCTATAGCCGCGAAGAGGCGGCGCGCCTTTGGCCGCAGGTGCAGCCGGGCTGACTGCCCGGCCCCATCTCAGAAATCGAGGTTCTCGACGTTCAGCGCGTTTTGTTGGATGAAATCGCGGCGCGGTTCGACCACATCGCCCATCAGCTTGGTAAAGATGTCATCGGCCTCGGCCAGATCATCGACCTTGACCTGAAGCAGCGTCCGCGCCTCGGGGTCCAGGGTGGTTTCCCAAAGCTGCTCGGGGTTCATCTCGCCCAGACCCTTGTAGCGTTGCAATGACAGGCCCTTTTCCCCCTCGGCAAGGATCGACTTCAACAGGTCAATCGGGCCATGCACCATCTGCTCGCGATCTTTGCGCACCAGTCGCGCCGGATCGCGGTAGATATCTCGGTATTGCCCGGCCACCTGGCTGAGGCGCCGCGCCTCGCCCGAGCGCAGCACCGCCCCGTCGAGGGTCCGCAACTCTTCAACCCCGCGCAAAACGCGGCTGAGGCGGATGCCATGGTCTTGGGTGATCCGGCCCGACCAGCCGCGCTCAAATTCCAGCGCCACCAGATCCAGCCGGCGGGCAACGGTATCGGCCACCAATTGCAGATCGGCATCCGCGCGGCCCGGGTCAAAGGCGCCGGCGAGGGCTGCTTGCTCCAGTATCGCGCGCGGGTAATGGGTCGGGAAGGCATCGAGCACCCGGCGGAATTGCCGCGCGCCCTCGATCACCCGGGCAAGGTCGGCCCCGGCGATTTCCTCGCCATTGTTCAGCCGCAGCACCGCGCCCTCGACCCCCATCTCGATCAGGTAGTCGTCCAGCGCCGCCTGATCCTTGAGGTAGACCTCGGATTTGCCACGCGCCACTTTGTAAAGCGGCGGCTGCGCAATGTAGAGATAGCCGCCCTCGATCAGATCCGGCATCTGCCGGAAGAAGAAGGTCAGAAGCAGCGTGCGGATATGCGCGCCATCCACATCGGCGTCGGTCATAATGACGACCTTGTGGTAGCGCAGCTTCTTGATGTCGAACTCATCCCGGCCGATGCCGGTGCCAAGTGCGGTGATCAGCGTGCCGATTTCCTGGCTCGACAGCATCCGGTCAAAGCGGGCGCGTTCCACGTTGAGGATCTTGCCCCGCAGCGGCAGAACCGCCTGATTGGAGCGTGAGCGTCCCTGTTTCGCCGACCCACCTGCTGAGTCACCCTCGACCAGGAAAAGTTCCGATTTCGCGGGATCGCGTTCCTGACAATCGGCCAGCTTGCCCGGCAGGCTGGCCACATCCAGCGCTGTCTTGCGCCGGGTCAGTTCGCGCGCCTTGCGCGCCGCCTCCCGTGCGAGGGCCGCTTCGATGATCTTGCCGACGATAATCTTGGCCGCCGCCGGATTTTCCTCAAACCACTCGGCCAGCTTTTCGTTCACCAGATTCTCGACCGCCGGGCGAACCTCAGACGACACCAGCTTATCCTTGGTCTGGCTAGAGAATTTCGGATCCGGCACCTTGACCGACAGGACGCAGGTCAGCCCCTCACGCGCGTCATCGCCGGTGAAATCAACCTTTTCCTTGCGGGCGATGCCGCTGGTCTGGGCATAGGCGTTGATCGTCCGCGTCAGGGCGCCGCGGAACCCTGCAAGGTGGGTGCCGCCATCGCGCTGCGGAATGTTGTTGGTAAAGGGCAGCACGGTCTCGTGATAGGTGTCGTTCCACCACATCGCGATCTCGACCCCGATGCCGTTCTTTTCACCGACCATGTAGATCGGCTCGGGCATCACCGACTGTTTGGAGCGGTCGAGGTATTTGACGAATTCCTTGACACCGCCATCGTAGAACAGCTCAGTCCGCAGCGGCTCTGCCGGGCGCTCATCTTCGATGATGATCCGCACGCCCGAGTTCAGGAAGGCGAGTTCCCGCAGGCGGGTTTCCAGCGTCTTGAACACATAGTCGAGGTTGGAAAAGGTGCCGTCGGCGCGGTTGGTCTTGGCCGAGGCCATGAAGCGCACCTCGGTGCCCTTTTCGCCCGGGGCATCGCCTACTTCGCGCACATGCTCGACCGTCTCGCCATTCTCGAACCGGGCGAAATATTCCTTGTCGTTGCGCCAGACCCGCAGTTCCAGCCAGTCGGACAGGGCGTTCACCACCGAGACGCCAACCCCGTGCAGACCGCCCGAGACCTTGTAGGCGTTGCCGCCCTCATCGGTGTTGTTGAATTTGCCGCCGGCATGCAACTGGGTCATGATGACCTCGGCCGCCGAGACGCCCTCTTCGGCATGCATATCGACCGGGATCCCCCGACCATTGTCGCGCACCGAAACGCTGCTGTCGGCGTGGATTTTCACCGTTACCGCTGTCGCGTGACCGGCCAAGGCCTCGTCAATGCCGTTATCGACGACCTCATAGACCATGTGGTGCAGGCCCGAGCCATCGTCGGTATCGCCGATATACATGCCGGGGCGTTTGCGAACCGCCTCCAACCCCTTGAGAACCTTGATGGAATCCGCGCCGTATTCGGCGGGTTTCTTGGCTTCTTCGGCCATGCGCTCGTACCCTTCAAATTGCCCGCGATTTATAGCGTTCAGGGCGGGGATTGTCACCCCTTGGGCACAAGATTTAGCGGCTCAGACAAAGGGGATGACAAGGCCAACAAGGATCAGCAGAACCCCACTGCCGATGTTCAGCCGCCGCAGCGATTCCGGGCTGGACAAGAGTTGCCGCGCCCGGTCCAAGAAAAACGCAAGGCTAAGATTGCCGATCATCGGAACCACGGCGGAAATGGCGATGATCGCGGCGATGTCGATTGGGGTGACGCGGCTGAGGTCAAAGAAACCCGGAAGAAAACCCATGTAGAACAATATCGCCTTGGGGTTGCCGATCACCGCTGCGATGCCGACGGAAAAGCCCGCCCAGATGCCGGGTCGGGTCATCCGGCTGTCCGCACCCGGCTTGACCGGCGGTTTCAGGATCAAGAGCGCCCCCATGATCAGGAACACCCCCGCCGCCAGCCAGCGCATCAGCCCCAAGAGATCGCCATAGACCGAAAAGACCCAGGCGAGGCCCATGATGGCGCAAAACGGCCAAATCAGATCGCCAAGCGCGACCCCCACCGCCAGCGGCCAGGCCCCCGCCATCCCGCCGGAAAGCGCCCGCGCCGTCAGCGCCACCCAGACCGGCCCGGGCACCACCCAGAGGCCAACCATGGCAAGGGCGTATAGCCCCAGTTGATGCAGGGTCACGGTCATGAACTTACTCGGGCAGCGTCAGGCTGCCGTCCTTTGCCAAAGGCCAGAAAGGGTTCAGGGCCACTTCCCAGACATGCCCATCGGGATCCGCCCAATAGCCCGAGTAGCCGCCCCAAAACACTTTCTCCGGGCGCTTCAGGCCGGTCGCCCCCGCCGCCAGGGCTGCATCAAAAGCGGCATCCACTTCTGCCTCGGTCGAGAAGTTCTGCGCCAGCGTGATTGCCCCGGTGCCCAGCTCAGCCCCGGCACGGCCCTGATCCGCCGCCAGATCGCGACGCCCAAAGAGGCCCAGAACAAGGCCATGCTCCTGCCAGCCCAGCCGGGCGTAAAAGGCCTTTGCAGCCGCAAGATCGCCAACCCCCAGGGTGATCAGCGTCACCCGCTGCGGCGACAGATTTCCCGCTGTTACCATACCCGCGAAACCCCGCCTTCTTCGCTGACGGCAAAGCTTTGCGCCCTTTCCCCCAGACTGTCAAACAGTGCCGGCTCGGTCCCGGTCATGATCGCCTGCGCGCCCAGTGCGCAGATCTCATCATAAAGCGCTGCCCGCCGGGTGGCATCGAGAT
>CALLZQ010000446.1 GCA_937858255.1 uncultured Tabrizicola sp. | reverse complement strand
GCCGCGTTCTATGAAAAGCCGGGTCCGGTGACGAATACCACCCGTCAGGTGCAAATCGGCCGCCCCGCCGTTACCCCACCGGGTGAGGCGCGCGAGGATTGGGCGATCACCGTGGAACTGGCCAAGCGGTTGGGTCTGGGCTGGTCCTACACCCATCCGCGTGAGGTCTTTGCCGAAATGGCCTTGGGTATGAAGTCGCTCAAGAACATCACTTGGGACCGGCTGGAGGCCGAGGGGGCGGTAACTTACCCCAGCCTCTCGCCCACCGACCCGGGCCAACCGATCGTGTTTGGCGATGGTTTCCCGCGCGCCAATGGCCGGGCCAAGTTTACCCCGGCCTCGGTGATCGCGCCGGCGGAACTGCCGGACAGCGACTACCCGATGGTGCTGACCACCGGGCGGCAGTTGGAACATTGGCACACCGGCTCGATGACCCGGCGCAGCCATGTTCTGGACGCGGTCGAACCCGAGGCGAACTGCTCGCTGCATCCGGCCACTCTGCGTCGCCTTGGCGTGGAACCGGGCGGGCGCGTGACGGTGGAATCGCGGCGGGGGGCGGGCACGCGCTTGGCGCGGGCGGGGCGCGCCGTGGCGGAGAATATGGTGTTCCTGCCCTTTGCCTATGTCGAGGCAGCGGCGAATATCCTGACCAACCCGGCGCTGGACCCGTTCGGCAAGATCCCCGAGTTCAAATTCGCCGCCGTGCGGGTCAGCCCGGAACGGGCCTGATCAGGCCGAGGGGCCGGGGTAACGGGCCGAAAGGCCGCGCAACGCCTCGGCGAACAGATGCACGTCGATGCCGATGCCAAGGAAATTGGCGCCGGCCTCGCGGCACTGGGCGATGAAATCGGGAGAGGTCGCCAGCACCCCGGCAATCTTGCCCGCCGCCCGGGTCTGGCGCAGCGCGCCGGTGACGGCGGCCCGCACCCCGGGCGCGGCGGTATTGCCCAACTGGCCCATAGCCGCCGCAAGATCCGAGGGGCCGATGAACACTCCATCTACTCCGGGCACCGCAAGGATCTCAGGCAGGGCGGTCAGGCCCTTGCGGCTTTCGACCTGCACCATCAGCAGGATTTCCGCATTGGCCGTGGTCAGATAGTCGGGAATGGCGGCAAAGCGCGAGGCGCGGGCGAGGCTGGCGCCGACACCGCGAAACCCCTCGGGCGGGTAGCGGGTGGCCGCGACCAGCGCTGCCGCCTGCGCGGCACTTTCCACCATCGGGATCAACAGGCTCTGCGCGCCGATATCCAGCATCTGCTTGATCCGCGCCGGGTCGCCATCGGGCAACCGCACCACGGGGGCAGAGGCCGACCGCTCGACCACGGCAAGTTGCGCAAGGGTGGTGCGCAGATCATTCGGCGCATGTTCGCCATCAATCAGCAGCCAGTCAAAGCCGGCGGTTGCGGCGATTTCTGCCGCATAGGGGTCGGCCATGCCAAGCCAGATGCCGAACAGATCCTCGCCCGCCTGCAACCGGCGCCTGAGCATGTTCTTCGGGGCGGGCATCGGGGTTTCCTCACACTTGGGCATACTGACGACAGGCTGCGCCATGGGGGAAATCAACCTCAGGTGGCGCGGATCGGGTGACTTTGCGCCAGATTGACGTTTACGGCAAGCAATGATTGCAACGCCCCGCCAGCCAGATTGCCATGGCGTCAGTCGTTGTCGCCGCCTTCGGCACCGGCATCCCGGCGAGAACGGTCCGAGGGCGGCACCGCCGTTTGCAGGGCCAGCGCCTCAAGCGCGGCCAGATCCGCCGTCCGGATCGCGGGGCGCGGGGGCGGCGCAGTGACGGGGCGGCTGGCCGCGCCGGGCGCGGAGAGGCGGATCTCGGCCTCGGCCACGGGGCAGCGCAGCAATGCCTCTGCCGGCCCCTCGGGCGGGGCGCCGGGCGGCAGGTACAGATCGAGCCCGCCGGCCGTCAGGGTGATCCCGAGCCCCCTGTCCCGGGCGATGGCGGCCAGAAACGGCAGCAGCAGGCCGGGCTGGTGCAGCAGCGGCAGGCGCAGATGGCCAAGGGGTATCACCCCCTCTGGCAGGGCTGCGAAATCCGACAACATGGCCCCGGTCAGGATCGGGCAGAGCGGCCCGTCCGCCAGCGCCCGCCAGCCCGCCGCCCCGACAAGGGGGGAGAGGCCGGCCTCGGCCGCGCCGGCGGTCTGCTGCAAGAGCGCGACCAGCGCCGGCGCGGCATCAAGCCCCCAGCCACAGAACTGGCCAAGGGCCATTGCCGCCTCTTCGGCGATGCCCCAACTGCGTCCGGCCCCCCGCGCGGCCTTGAGTGTCAGCGCCTCGGTCTCGCCGCGCGACAGCCGCACCGGCGCCGCCTGCCGGGGCGGGGCCGCCACTGCCGCCACCGCCTCGCCCGGCGCCTGTGACAGCGGGAAAGGCGCACCGCGAAACAGCGAGATCCGCACCCATTTATCGGATTTCGGGTCGAACTGGCTGGCGCCAAAGAAGGCCAGTTTGCAGCGCATCAGGTCAATGGGCAGCACATCGGCGGCCAAGAGATTGTCCTGCACCTCGCCATAGGGCAGATCGGCCGCGCCCTGCACCCGGCGGGCGATCATCCGCAGATCGGGCCGGTCGCGCAGCAGATGGGCCAGCGGCAGGGCAGGATCCGCCGCTGCCATGGCCCGGTGCAGCGCCTGAACCTGCCGGGCGATGTCCAGCGGCTGTTCCCGGGCGGCGCCCTCATCCCGGGCGCGCTCGCCGATGCGGGGTTCCAGCTTTTCCCGCGACACATACCAGAAGCGGGCGTTTTCCCCCGCCTCGGCAAAGTCATAGGCCCGTGCCCAGCCATAGCGGCGACCAAGCCGCGCGGCCATTTCTGCCAACGGCATGGCCCCGTCGATCCGAAAGGCGGTGGCTTCATCCGCGCTCATCCCCGGGGAGAGATCGTCGATCAGATCGCCATGGGGTTCCAGCATCAGCGCGGCCAAGGCCTCTTGCCCCTCCAGCCCCAGCCGCTGCGCGCCCCAACGCCACAGCCGGTCCCAAGGCAGGGGGCGGCGTCCGGGAAAATGGCGCAGGTGGCGCGACAGCCGGGTCAGGTCCTGGGTCAACCCGGTCAGCCGGGCCGATTGCAAGGGGTGATGGCGGGGCCAGTCGCGGGCAGTGGCGCGGGCCTCTTGCAGGGCCGCGCGCAGCGCCGCGATGGCCTCGGGCCGGGCATCGGACAGGCCGCGCACCCGGGCAAGTGCCGCCGCGCGGCCATCCAGTTGTTCAACAGCCGGGGGTGGCGGATCAGAAACGGTGCCATGCCAAGGCCGGTGGCATTGCCCACCCCCAGCCGCTGCCGCAAGGCCGGATCGAGGCATACAGCCCGTGGCCCGCCCCGCGTCCGAGCCAGATGCTCGGCGATATCGACGGTGAATTGCCGGATCAGCCAGACCGTCAGCATCTCGGCCTGAAACGGCGCGGTCAGTTCGGGGCGGGCGGCGATGTCCTGCCGGTCGGCGGCGCCGAACTTGCCCGAACCATAAACGGCGGTGGTGCGCATCAGATAGCCCCACACCGCCCGGCGGCCCGGGGCCGGCCGGGTGCCCCGCGACAGGCAATCGACCACATGATCGAACAGCCGGACTGAGCGATTGGCCCGTGACAGGGTCAGAACCTGCGGACCGACGCGCCCGGCCTCTTGCAGGGGCACATTGGCCGCCAGATCCTCCAGCAATGCCGCATCCGGCAGGCCGTCGGTCAGGGCAAAGGTCGCATCCCAGGCCGTCGCAATCACCCGGTCCGACCGCATGTCATCGGGCAGATCATGGGCAAAGGCCACCAGGCAATAGCTGCGCTCTGGCCCCTGCGCGCGATAGATCGCCCGGCCCACGCCTTTCGCGTCGATCTGCCAGAGGGGGCGGTCGAACTGCCAGCCCTCGGCCTGCACGCGGCGCAGCAGGACGCGCAGAAAGCTCAGTCGTGTGGGATGGGCCGCCCCCATCCGCGCCAGACGCATCACCTCTTCGGCTGGGCGGGGGGCGGTCATGGCAGCCACGCCGGTGCCGCAGGGCCAAAGCTGGAGGCAAAGAAGCGCAGCCAATTGCCACCCATGATCCCCGCCACCTCGGCCTCGGAAAAGCCTGCCTGCCGCAGCCCCCCGGCCAGCCCCGGAAAATCGCGGTTATCCTGAAACCAGCCGGGCATGGGGGGGAAGCCGGGGGCACTGGCGCTGCCCTCGCCATAATCCACCGCTTTGGTCCACCGCCCGGTCCGCATCCATTCCACCACGCTGTCCGGCTGATCCTGACACAGATCGCTGCCGATGCCGATGTGATCTGCCCCCATCAGTTCGGCGGCCCGTGCCGCCATCTGGCAAAAATCCTCCAGCGTGCAGGCCCCGCCGCCACGCAGGTGGTGGGGATAAAGCGACAGGCCCAGCATCCCGCCAGACTGCCCCAACAACCGCAAAAGGTCATCGGATTTGTTCCGCAGCGCCGGGTGCCAAGAAGAGAGGTTGGCATGGGTGATCGCAATCGGGCGGCTCGAATGCTCGATCGCCGCACGGGTGGACCGCTCACCCGAATGGCTCATGTCCACAACGAGGCCGAGGCGGTTCATCTCGGCCACCACGGCCCGGCCCATGCGCGTCAGACAGGTATCCTCATCCTCATAGCAGCCCGAGGCCAAGAGTGACTGGTTGTTATAGCTGAGCTGCATGAACCGCAGGCCAAGGCGATAGAGGACCTCGACCAGCCCGATGTCATCCTCGATGCAAGAGGGGTTTTGTGACCCAAAAAAGATCGCCGTCCGGCCGCTGTCGCGGGCGCGCGCGACGCAATCGGCGGTGAAGCCCTGCATGATCAGATCGCCATGCCGCTCAAAATACCGGTTCCAGCGCTCGATCACCTGCACGGTTTCACGAAAGGTCTCGTGATAGGTGATGGTGACATGCACCGCGTCCATGCCGGCCTCGCGCATCTGGCGAAAGATCCGCTCGGACCAGTTGGCATATTGCAGGCCGTCGATCCGCGGGGTCATGCCGGCGCACCCGCCCAGACATAGGCCGTCTTGACCGTGGTAAAGAATTCGGCCGCATAGCGCCCCTGTTCGCGCGGCCCAAAGGAAGAGGCGCCGCGCCCGCCAAAGGGCACATGGTAGTCAGTACCCGCCGTCGGCAGGTTCACCATCACACAGCCCGCCCGCATATGGGCACGGAAATGGCTGGCGCGGGCAAGGTTTTGCGTCATGATCCCGGCGGTCAGACCGAATTCTCTGTCATTGGGCAGGGCGAGTGCCTCTTCGTAACCGTCGGCGCGTTGCAGGCAGGTGATGGGGGCAAACATCTCTTCGCGATTGACGCGCATGTCATTGCGGGTACCGCCAAGAATGGCGGGCCGCATGAAATGCCCGGGGCCAAAAGTATCGCCGCCGCACAGCAACTCGGCCCCCTCGGCCCGGCCAACCTCCAGCCAGCGCAGGTTTTGTGCCAGTTGCCCGGCGCTGACCACGGGGCCGATCTCGGTGCCCTCGGCCAAGGCGGGGCCCACGCGCAGCGCCTCTGCCGCCCGCACCAGCCGTTCGGCAAAGGCGTCATACACCTTCTCATGCACGATCAGCCGGCTGGCGGCGGTGCATTTCTGACCCGTGCCGCCAAAGGCCGCGCCGCAAGCATGGGTCACCGCCAGATCGAGGTCACAATCCTCCATGATCAGCATGGGGTTCTTGGACCCCATTTCCATTTGCAGCTTGATCATCCGGGGCGCGGCCGCCGCCGCGATCTGCCGCCCCACCTCGACCGAGCCGGTAAAGCTGATGCCGTCGATCCCCGGCGCCTCGATCAGCCGCTGGCCGATGTCACGGCCCGAACCCAGCACCATGTTAAAGGTGCCGGGTGGCAGGTTCTGTCGGGCGATGATCTCGGCCAAGGCCAGTGCGCTGCCCGGGGTCAGGTTGGCGGGCTTCCATACCACCGCATTGCCATAGGCAAGGGCGGGGGCGATTTTCCACGCAGGCGTTGCCACCGGGAAATTCCATGGCGTGATGATCGCCACCACGCCCAAAGGTTCGCGCCGCACGTCGATCTCGACCCCCGGGCGGACACTTTCCGCCTGATCACCCTGATTGCGCAGCGCCTCGGCGGCGAACCAGGTAAAGAACTGCCCGGCGCGATAGACCTCGCCCCGCCCCTCGGCCAATGGCTTGCCCTCTTCGCGCGACAACAGGCGGCCGATTTCCTCGGCCCGGGCCATCAGTTCGCTGCCAATCGCCATCAGTGCATCATGGCGGCGCTGAATGCCGGCGCGTTGCCACAGGGGCTGGGCCTCACGCGCGGCGGCGATGGCGCGGTCAAGCTGATCAGCGGCGCCCTGGGCATAACATCCGATCAGATCAGCCGGGTCCGAGGGGTTGCGGTTCTCGATCTCTGCCGTGCCGCTGTGCCACTCGCCCGCGATATAAAGCGCCCGTTCCGCTGCCATGCCTGCCGTTCCTTCTGTCGATGTCGCAGCTTTACCGGCTATGCGAATTCAGGCAATCTTGAATTGGTGAACCTTGTTTCAGGGAAATTGAAATGAACCAAAACCTGAAACTCGAACAGCTTCGTACCTTTCGGGTCGTGGCCGAACAGGGGGCACTGGCCGAGGCGGCGGCGGTTCTGGGGCGCACGCCCTCGGCCCTGTCGATGACCTTGGCACAGTTAGAGGAACGGCTGGGCGCGCCGCTGTTTGAGACCGACCGCAAGAACCGGCTGACCCGGCTGGGCGAGAGGGTGCTGGATGAGGCGGTACGGATCACCGATGCCTTTGACCGTGGCGCCGAGGCGATTGCCAGGTTGACCGCCTCGGCAGCCGGAACGGTGCGGATCGCGGCGGTGCCCTCGGCGGCGGTGACACTGTTGCCGGGGCTGGTCGCGGCCTTTCGCGGGCGCCATCCCGGCTTGCGGTTCGAGATCTCGGATCTGGACAGCGCGGCGGTCGAGCGGATGGTACGGCGGGATGAGGCCGACATCGGCCTTGCCACAGCGGGCGAGGCGACCTCTCGTGACAGCCCGCTGCTCTTGCGCGACGCTTTGGGCATCGCCTTTCGCCGGGGGGGTGCGATTGAGCGCGCGCTACAGAATGGGGCGGCGGCAAGCTGGGAGTTGTTGAAAGCAGAGCCGCTGATCGCCAACCCTTTGGCCGCGCTGGTGCCGCATCCGGTGGTGGCGGGGGCGGTGGTCGAGGCGCGGCTGATGGCGCGCAACACCACCACCTTGCTGGCCTTGGTGCGTGAGGGGCTGGGGGCCACGATCCTGCCGGCGCGGGCGCTGTCCGAGGCGGGCGAGGGCTTGGGCTTTGTCTGCCCCGCCGATCCGCCTGCCACGCGGGCGCTGTCGCTGTTGCGGACACCGGGGCGGCGACTGGCCCCCGCTGCCGCCGAAGTCTGGGATCTGCTTTTGTCGCAGGCCGAGGGGTGTGCGCCGGTCCCGGGCGGTGAAAAACCGCAATCACGGTGATTTCAGCGCTAACATGGGGGCGATTGGATACCGTTCTGAAATCTATTGCGGTCAGCCTGTGCCGGCCTCTGACCGGCGCGGCGGGTCATCGGGGCTGAAATTCTTGTGCGGATCGTGTATGGGTTGAAACCCGTTAACCATGGCTGAGGGACCAGAATGATCGCAACCATGCTTCGCTATGCCACTTTTGCCGGCTCGGTCCTGGGGCTGTTGTTGATGCTGGCCCTTGCGGCCTTTGGCGCGATGTCGGGCATCTGGCTCTGGCTGTTGGTGGCGATCTTTGCCGCGCTGGTGCTGGTCGGGCTGATGGATCTGAACCAGACCCGCCATGCGGTGCTGCGCAATTACCCGATCCTTGGCCATGTCCGCTATTTCTTTGAAATGATCCGGCCAGAGATCCGGCAATATCTGATCGAATCCGATGATGAAGAGGTGCCCTTTTCGCGTGAGGCCCGGGCCATCGTCTATCAACGCGCCAAGAACGTCGAGGACAAGCGCCCCTTTGGCACCAAGATGAAGGTCTATTCGGGCGGCTACCAGTGGCTGACCCATTCGATCCAGCCCAAGAAGATCAAGGATACCAACTTTCGCATCCAGATCGGCGGGCCGGATTGCAGCCCGCCCTATTCCGCCTCGATCTACAAAATCTCGGCGAGGAGCTTTGGCGCGCTGTCGGCCAATGCGATTTCGGCCCTGAACAATGGCGCGCGGATCGGCGGCTTTGCCCATGACACGGGCGAGGGCGCGATCAGCCGCTATCACCGGCAGGGCGGGGGCGATCTGATCTGGGAAATCGGTACCGGCTATTTTGGTTGCCGCGATGATCAGGGGCGGTTCGACCCTGAGAAATTTGCCGCAAATGCCGCCGATCCGCAGGTCAAGATGATTGAGATCAAGCTCAGTCAGGGGGCCAAGCCGGGGCAGGGCGGGGTACTGCCGGCGGCCAAGATCACGCCCGAGATTGCCGAGGCGCGGGGCGTGCCGATGGGGGTTGATTGCGTCTCGCCCGCCAGCCATTCGGCCTTTTCGACACCGCTGGAGATGATGACCTTTATCGCCGACCTGCGGCGGCTCTCGAAGGGCAAACCGGTGGGTTTCAAG
>CALLZQ010000445.1 GCA_937858255.1 uncultured Tabrizicola sp. | reverse complement strand
CCCGCGGCCGACCCAGCCCCCGGCCACAGACCCACCGCGGCCGCGGCTGCCCCTGCCAGCACACGGCGCACCCCGCCGGCGCCCGCCCGCAACCCGCGCCGCAGCGCGCGGACAAGGCGCCCGACATCCGATTGTGCCGCCACCAGCGCCGGCACCACCAGCAGCACCAGCACCATGCCAAAGGCCAGACCATAGACCAGCGTGATTACCGTCGGTTTCAGAAAGGCCGCCTGACTGCTGGTTTCATAAAGCAGCGGCGCCAGCCCCAGCACCGTCGTGGCCGAGGTCAGCAGCACCGGGCGGAACCGGTCTGCCACGCCATCGACAATCGCGGGGAACAGGCCCCGCCGCTCGGCATATTCGTCAATGGTCGAGACCAGCACGATGGAATCGTTGATGATGATCCCCGACATCCCGATCAGCCCGACCACGGAAAACAGCGACAGCGGCACCTCCCAGACGTAGTGGCCCCAGATCGCGCCGATCAGCCCAAAGGGAATGACCGACATCACCACCAGCGGGCGCGTCCAGCTTGCAAAGATCCAGGCAAGGCAGATGTAGATCCCCGTCAGACAGAGGATCAGGCCCGTCGTCGCATCGCCCAGAAACTCTTGCTCTTGCTGCACCAGACCGCCCTGCCGGGTTTCCACGGCGTAGTCCTGCGCAATATCCGGCAAGATCACCTCGGCAATCTCTTTCTGGATCTCGGCGGCGCGGGCGGGGCTGTCCTCGGCCAGATCGCCGGACACAGTGACGATGCGCAACCCGTTCTCGCGGCGGATGGTCGAGAAACCCGCCACCCGCTCGACCGTCACGATATCGGCCAGCGGCACATAGGCCGCAGCCCCGGTGCGGATCAGCGTCCGGTCCAGGAAATCGGCGGTCAGTTCCTCTTCTGGCAGTTCCACCCGCAGCGCGGCACTGCGCGGCCCTTCGGCATAAGTCGCGGCCTCAATTCCTCCGAGACGTTCGCGCAGCACGCGACCCAGACTCTCGACCGAGAGGCCCATGGCCTGACCCAGCGGTGTCAGATTCAGGATCAGCTCATCCTTGTCATAGGCAAGCGAATCCTCCAGCGCCGAAGCCTCAGGGAAGGCCGCGAGGCGGGTTTTCAGCGACTCTGCCGCTGCCTTCAATTCAGTGGCCGAGGCGCCATAAAGGTCGATCGACAGCGCATCGCCCCCGGGACCGAAACGCCCGCCCCGGAACGACAGTTCCTCCATCAACGGATGGGCGCGCACCTCTTCTTGCAGGGCCTGCACAAAGGCATTGCCAGAATAGGGCCGCTCATCGGGGCTGATAAGCTCTATGCTGATCGAGCCCAGCAGATCGGCATCCTTGCTGTCGGCACTGGCCAGACCCCGCCCGCCGGAGCCGCCCACCTCGGCCATGGCAAAGGTGATCGGATTGGCGCCATGCTCGGCCTAGAACCGGACGGCCACGGCCTCGGCGGCGCGCTGCAACTCCTGCATCATCGCCAGACTATCGGCCCGCACCGCCCCCGGCAGCATCGAGAAATTGCCGGTCACACTCGACTGTTCTGGCGCGTTGAAAAAGCGAAAGGTCACATCGCCGCGGATATAGAGTGCCGCTTGCGAGGCCAAGAGCGCCAAGGCCCCCGCCAGCACCGGATAGCGCGCCCGGATCACCAGCCGCATCACCGGGCGGATCACCCGGTCCTGAAACCAGGCCATGCCGCGATTGACCTGACGCGAGGGCCAGTCGTACCAGCGTTCCTCGCGCGCCTTGGCAATCGCATGGGCCATATGGTTGGGCAGGATGAAGAAACACTCGATCAGCGAGGCGAGCAGCACCGCGATCACGGTAAAGGGGATATCGGCGATCAGATCACCAAACCGCCCGCCGATGGCGACCAGCCCGAAAAAGGCGATGATCGTGGTCAGGGTCGAGGCGACGACCGGCTGGGCCATGCGCAGGGCACCCTGCTCGGCCGCCGTCAGCGGGTCCTCACCCAGGCTGCGGCCCCGGAAGTCGGCATGCTCGCCCACCACGATTGCGTCATCGACCACGATCCCCAGCATGATGATCAGCGCGAAAAGCGAGATCATGTTGATGGTCAGCCCCACCGCATACATCGCCGCGACCGCCGCCAGCATGGAAACCGGAATCCCCGCCGCCACCCACAGCGCCGTGCGGGCATTGAGGAACAGGAACAGCAGCACCACCACCATCGCCAGCCCGGTAAGCCCGTTGTCGAGGAGGAGCGCCAGACGGTCGGTGATCTGCTCGGCCCGCGCCCGCACCAGATCGACCGTCACGCCGGGCGGCAGCGAAGGCTGCATCTCGGCCGCCACATCGGCCACCACGCGCTGCATGCGAATGGCATCGCCCTCGGCGCTGCGATCCACCCGCACGGTCATCGCCGGGTTTTCCCCAACATAGGAGGCCCGGCCCCGGTTGGCGCTTTCCACCCGGATCGTGGCGATGTCGCCCACGGTCAGCTTGGTGCCGTCCGGCTGACTGCGCAGGACGACCCCGGCCAGATCGGCGACCGAGCGCCGTTCTGTCCCCGTCCGCACCCGGGCCGAGCCGTCACCCACCTGCCCTGCCGGGGTGCTTTGCACCGCAATGCGCAACGCCTCGGCAATCTCGCGCAGGGTCACGTCATGGCGGATCAGCGCGACCGAGGGCACCTCGATCACCGTTTGCGGATCGGCGAGGCCGCGGATGGAGGTGCGGGTGATCCCGGCCTGAAACAGCCGCAAGACGAATTCATCGGCAAAGCGCGCCAGTTGATCGACCCCGACCGGGCCGGTGATCACCACATCGGTCACCTGATCGCGCCATTGATTGCGGCGCACCTCGGGGGGTTCGGCATCGGCGGGCAGGTTTGAAACGCTGTCCACCGCCGCCTGCACATCCTCGGCCGCCTGCATCAGATCGGCGCCGGGTTCAAACTCCAGCGTGATCCGGGCGCTGCCCTCGGTGGCCACGGAACTGGCATCGGCCACCCCCTCGACCGCCAAGAGCGCAGGTTCCAGCACCTGCACCACCGCGCGGTCGACATCTTCGGCCCCCGCCCCCTCCCATTTGACCGAGACGGCAACCTCGGCCACCACCACATCGGGGAAATATTGCGCCCGGATACGGCTGGCCGCGGCCAGACCGGCAATGATCATCACCACCAGCAGGATATTCGCCACCGTCCGGTGACGCGCGAAATAGCCGATGATCCCGCCCGCCCCCGGCAGGTTGCGCATTGCCGCCATGGGTCAGCCCCCCATCCGCTGTTCCAGCCGCTGCACCACCTGCGCGGGCACCTTGTCCTGCGCCAGTTGCTCCAGCACCCGTGCCTTGGCTTCTTCGGGCATCCGGGTGTTTTCCTGAACAAAGGCAATCAGTTGCGCGCGACGCTCGGGGGTAAGGTCCACCGTCTCGGGCGTCTCGGGCGCTGTGGGCGCCTGTGCCGCCGCACCCGTCCGCAACGGTTTGATCCGGATCCCGGCACCCAGGAGGGGCGAGCGTTCGGCCACCACCTCACGCCTGGCAAGCGTGCTGGCGGCAATGATCACATCGTCCCCCTGCCGGCGCAGCACCGTGACCGCCACCTCTTCCAACCGGTCGTCTGCGCCCAGAACCAGCACCTCGCCATCGCCATCCACCGCACTGGCCGGCAGCAGGGCCACATCGGGCAGCGCCGGTTCGCGGATGGTGACGGTCACGAAATCGCCCGGGCGCAGGCCCTGCGCAGCAGTCAAACCCGCATAGACCACCCGGCCCGAACTGCCCGCCTCGACCGAGGCGCCAACCCGGTCCACTTGCCCCGTCGCGGTGATCTCGGCCCCCAGCACATCGAGCGAAACCGTCACCGGCGCCGCGACAGCATTGCCCGCCCCGTCCCCCAGCCGCGCGAATTGCGCGGTGGACAGGCGAAACGCCACCTCCAGCGCCGCCGGGTCGATGATCTGACCAAGGCTTTCATTGGCGCCGACCAGTCGGCCAGTCACCGCACTCACCCCCGAAAGGCGGCCGCCAAAGCTGGCGCGGATCTCGGTATCGGACAGCGCGCGCTCGGCCTCTTCCAGCGCGATACGCGCTCGGGTCAGGGTCGAGGCGGCCTGATCCACCCGTGCCTCGGCATTGGCCAGGGCGGAACGACGCGACAGCACCGCCTGTTCCGCCGCCGACAACGCCAGCGCCGCCGTCTCTACCGCCGCGGACGAACCCACGCCGCGGGTCTGCAAATCCTCTTGCCGGGTCAGGGCCTGACGGCGCAGGCCCAGTTGCGCCTCGGCCGCCGCCAGATCGTCGCGGGCAAGGTCCAGCGCCCGGGCCGCATCACGCCCTTCGGCCTCGGCCTCGGCGACACCCGCCTGCGCCAGATCGCGGGCCGACGTCGCATCCGCCGGGTCGAGCCGCACCAGAAGCTGTCCCTCGGCCACCAGCGCCCCGTCCTGAAACACCGGCGCCAGTTCGACAATCCGCCCGGCGCGCGGGCTGCGCAGTTCCAGCGTGCGGCTGGAAAGGATTTCGCCAAAGGCCACCATTTCGGGCACCCGCGTCTCGGGCGTGACGGTCAGGACATTGGCGGAAAACACCCGCTCACGCGCGGGGGCGCGCGGCGCCTCTTTCGACATCCGCTCGGCGATG
>CALLZQ010000444.1 GCA_937858255.1 uncultured Tabrizicola sp. | reverse complement strand
CTGGACAAATTGCGTGGCGGCGATGTCAAGGGCGCCCTGCGGGCCTTTATCGGCGAAATCGAGAAGGGCTTCTTCGACCTCGCGATCCGCAACCCGCTGAAGAACGCGCTGTTCGGCAGCAATCTGGGCACTTGGGAGGATGTGGGGGGCTGGGGCGGTGTCTGGGACCGGCTGGGCGGAAAAGCGCGGGTCGATGAGGCAGACTTGATCAAGAAATCCTTGCCGCCTTTGCATTCCATGGCGGTGACCGCCAGTCAGGTCACGCTGGGTGGGCCGGGGGTGCAGTCCTTCCTGTCAGGATTGAACACGGGCGTGGCAAACCTGACAGGTCAAAGCGGCGGTGGCGGGCTTGCCGGGTCCGCGGCCGTGCAAAATCAGGTCTGGCAGTTCTTCGCGGCCAAGGGGCTGCGGCCGCATCAGATCGCCGCGATCATGGGAAATATCTCGGCCGAGAGCGGCTTCGACCCGCTGGCCGTCGGCGACGGAGGGACCTCTTTTGGGCTTTTCCAACATCACGCAGGTCGCGGAAAGGGTTTGCTGAATTATGTTGGCGGCCAGCAGAACCTGGGCAATGTCCAGGGGCAGCTGGAGTTCATGTGGCGTGAGCTGATGACCTCGGAAAGCGGTCCCTACCGGCGCCTGCTGGCCGCGGACAATCTCTATGATGCGACCCATGCCTTTGTCGGGTTCGAACGCCCTCAGGGTTACAGCTCGTCCAATGCGTCCAGCGCTCATGGCTGGGACCGGCGGCTGGCGGCGGCGGAAGCGGCGATGGCGAAATTCGAAGGGCAGGTCTATCAAACCGTGCCCGCCCGCACCCAGCTGGGCACCGGGGCGCAGACCGCCGGGACCATCATGCAGGGCATGGGCTCGCGCCCTGGCGGGCGGGTGCAAGGCATCGGCGCGCAGCACGGCCCGGTCGGCTCGTTCGTCGGCGAGTTGCTGGGCGGCTGGCTGTCGGGCATCGGTTTTGAACGCGGCGGCTGGACCGGGGCCGGCGATCCGTCGGACGTGGCCGGGCTGGTCCATGCCGAGGAATATGTCTTTGACGCCGCCGCGACCCGGCGGATCGGCGTGCGCAACCTCGAGGCGCTGCGGCAGGGCAGTTTGCGCGGCTATCAGACCGGCGGCTATGTCGTGGGCCGGGCGCCGGCGGTCAGCCAGTTCAGCAACCAGTCGGCCCAGACCACAGCCGGCGCGGCAAATCCGGCACTCGCGGCCCGGGCCGAACCGGCGGTCTTCAAGATCGATGTCACCGGCACCGGCCAACGCGAAATCAGGGATGCAGGGCAACAGGCCATCGGGACCGGCTGGGACGGGGTTGCGGTGCGGCAGGCAGTCGGGCCCGCCTTTGACATCTCCCGCCGCTCCGGCCTCTCGGCGGATGTCCGCGAGATCGTCAACGACCGGTGGGGTGCCTGATGGCCTATGTCTTCCCTCTTACGACCCAGCAGTTCTTTTCGCGCCTGCCGATTGAGGAACTGGTCTTTGACATTCCTGAATCGGTCGAGATCGCCGAAACCGGCGGCGGCGAATTATTGCCGGCCGATCTTGGCACGCGGCTCTGGACGGGCGAGGTGCGGCTCGGGGACAAGACCGCCGATGAGGCAGCGGAGATCCTGCCGCTGCTCGACATCCTGCGCCGCGCAGCAGGCTCCTTCATGGCCCATGACAAGGCCCGTCCGGGACCGCGGGCCGATGTGAATGGCCTCACCCTCGGGGCTTCCAGCCCGAAGCTCCATACCGTGGCCACGAACAGCCGGGAAATCCGCCTGTCAGGATTGCCGGCGGGCTATCTGATCCAACCTTATGACTATCTGGCTTTTGCCTATGGCACGGCGCCGGTCCGCTATGCCCTGCACAGGGTTGCCTCGGCGGCCGTCGCGAGCGGGGCCGGGTTGACCCCGTTGTTCGAAGTCTCGCCAAACCTGCGGCCGGGCTGGACGCTGCTGGCCGATGTCACCCTGGTTCGCGCCGCCTGCAAATGTCTGATCGTACCCGGCTCGGTGCAGCCAGGCCGTCGCAAGTCGCG
>CALLZQ010000443.1 GCA_937858255.1 uncultured Tabrizicola sp. | reverse complement strand
TCTTTCTCCACATATTTGCGGTATTCGTCCAAGGTGGTCGCGCCGACGCAATGCAGCTCACCCCGCGCAAGCGCCGGCTTGATCAGGTTGGCCGCATCCATGGCCCCGTCCGACTTGCCCGCGCCGACCAGCGTGTGCATCTCGTCAATGAAGAGGATGATCTCACCCTCGGCCGCCGTCACCTCGGACAAGACCGCCTTCAGACGCTCTTCAAATTCGCCACGATATTTCGCACCGGCAATCAGCGCGCCCATATCCAGCGCCAAAAGCTTCTCGTTGCGCAAGGATTCCGGCACATCGCCATTCACGATGCGCAGCGCCAGCCCCTCGGCAATCGCGGTTTTACCCACGCCCGGCTCGCCTATCAGCACCGGGTTGTTCTTGGTCCGGCGGCTCAGCACCTGCATGGCGCGGCGAATCTCTTCATCGCGGCCGATGATCGGGTCGATCTTGCCCGCCTCTGCCGCCTCGGTCAGATCGCGCGCATATTTCTTCAAGGCGTCATAGCCCTGCTCGGCACTGGCCGTATCCGCCGTGCGCCCCTTGCGAATGTCATTGATCGCAGAATTCAGCGCCTGCGCCGTCACCGCGCCCTGATCCAAGGCCTGCTTGGCCGCGCCCGGCACCATGGCCATCGCCATCAGAATACGCTCGACCGGCACAAAGCTGTCGCCCGCCTTCTTGGCCAGCTTTTCCGCCTCATCCAGCACTTTCACCAGCGACGGGTCGGTATAGGGCTGGGCATCGCCCGAGACCTTGGGCAGCTTCTTCAGCGCCAGTTCCACGGCATCCTGCACGCGCTTCGGCTCACCACCGGCGCGACGGATCAGGTTCGCGGCCATGCCCTGATCATCATCCATGATCGCCTTCAGCAGATGCTCAGCCGTCAGCTTCTGATGGCTTTCCCGCATCGCGATGGTCTGCGCGGCCTGAAGGAACCCGCGCGAGCGTTCCGTGAATTTCTCCAAATTCATCGGTCATTCTCCTTTTCTCAAGCACCGCCCCCCTGCGCCCTGATCAGGCACGCAGGTTCCGGCCTTGATCCGAATGTGGGGGCAGGCCGCGCCTGATGCAAGATTGCAACAAGCCGCAGCCAGCGATTCTTTCACCGCCCTATGGAGGTAGGCCCCATCCGCATGGCCCGGACACAAGCGGCGCCAGTGATGGCAGACTGGACGGACAGGCAAGTTCATAGAGCAAAGAGGAAAATCCCATGCTCATCATCCGGTTCCGCCATCTGACGGATCTGAGTTTCGACGCCGAGCAGGGCGTTTATCGCGGTCGGGCGACCATCGGCTACAGCTTTGCCGACGACCCCGAGATCACCCATCGCGCCACCCTGCACGGGAGTGCGGAAAAGGCGCGGCAGGCCCGGTATTCATGGGTCGAACAGGCCGTCCTCGACGCGGCGACCCGTCGCCTGATCGAGCGTTTCGCAGAGCTTGACGCGGCGCCGGATAATATCTTTGCGCCCGTCGCGGCCCCGGTGCAGGCCCGCGCCGCCTGACGGAATTCCGCCGATCCGGGCGGGTGATTTCGGCGGGAACGGGCCGCGACAAAAACGTGATCCCTTCCCCGGCTTGCGATGGCCCGCGGGCTCGTCCAAGCTTGCCGAAAAACCAAGGGGCGGATGAGCAGTCAGGCCCCCGACCCGGAAAGGCCAACCATGCAGGACTCGATCCAGCCGCTGATTCACAAGGCGGCCGTGCAGGATATTGCTGTCCACATTGCCCGCAGCGGCCTCTCGATTGGCGATGAGGCGACGCTCCACAGCCTGACGGACGGGAGAATCGGCGTCTTTGCCGCGCGGCGGCGGCGTCTGCTCGGCCTCATCCCGCAGCGAGTCACAACCTGCCTCGGCACACTCGGGCCGCAGGCGGCCACCCTGATCGGCCCGGCGGTCGAGGCCGCGGGGGAGTCCATCGCCATCAGGGCGGCGGGAGCCTCGGCGAGGGAGATCACACGACCGACCAGCTCGGCGGGTCGCAGGACCCCCGACGACCACAACCACAGCATCGCCGGGTAGCCCCAG
>CALLZQ010000442.1 GCA_937858255.1 uncultured Tabrizicola sp. | reverse complement strand
TTGGTGATCGGTGTCGTCGCGTTGATCGTGATCGGCCCCAAGGATCTGCCGCAACTCTTTCGCAGCCTTGGCAAATTTACCGCCAAGATGCGCGCGATGGCGCGCGAATTCAGCCGTGCGATGGAGGCGGCAGCCGATGAGACCGGTGTCAAGGATGTGGCCAAGGATCTGCGCGATGCGACCTCGGCCAAATCCATGGGCCTCGACAAGGTGCGTGAGGCTGCCGAAAAGTTCGAGAAATGGGAGCCGATGAAAAACGCGGCCCGCCCCACCGCGCCGAAGCCCGCCCCGGACCCGGCGGAAGACAAGCCGCGCGGCCCTGCCACGGCGGCGCTGGCCGAAAAACAGGCGGCCCGCAAGGCAGCCGCGCAAGAGGCGGCTGATCTGCTGCGCAAATCCGCCGATGAGGCGCCGGCGCCAGCGGCCCCTCCTGAACCCCCGAAGGCGGATGCCTGATGAGCAAAGACGAGATCGAAGACAGCTCTGCCCCGCTGGTTGAGCATCTGGCAGAACTGCGCAGCCGCCTGATCTGGGCCGCCATGGCCTTTATCGTGGCGATGGTGCTGTGTTTCGTGGTGGCCGACCCGATCCTGCGGTTCCTCTTGCGCCCGATCGAAGAGGCGATGCGCGCCCTCGGCAACCCCAATCCGGTGATGCAATACACCGCGCCGCAGGAATATTTCTTTACGCTGGTGCGCGTTTCCATGGTGGCCGGTCTGGCGGTGTCTTTCCCGGTCATTGCCTATCAACTCTGGCGCTTTGTGGCGCCGGGGCTGTACCGGACCGAAAAGCAGGCGTTTCTGCCCTTCCTGATCGCCTCACCGCTGCTGTTTCTGTTGGGCGCGACCTTTGCCCATTACATCGTCACGCCGCTGGCGATGAATTTCTTTCTGGGCTTTGCCGATGCCTCGTCGGTGCTGACCGGGCTGATCCCGGCGCTGGTGGGGGAAAACGTGCCCACTACCATGTCCGAGGCGGCCGCAGATATGGCCAATGCCGGTGCGGCCACCACCAGCGAGGGCATCAGCATCATCTTTCAGGGCAAGGTGAATGAAACCCTCGACATCTCGCTGAAACTGATCATCGCCTTTGGCCTGTGCTTTCAGTTACCGGTGCTGCTGACGCTGATGGGCAAGGCGGGGCTGGTGTCGTCCAAGGGTCTGGCGGGGATGCGCAAATATGCCGTCGTCCTGATCCTGATCGTCGCGGCGCTGGTGACGCCGCCGGATGTGTTGAGCCAGATGATCCTCTTTTTTGCGGTTTATCCGCTGTATGAAGTGTCGATCTTTCTGATCCGCCGCATCGAAAAGCGGCGTGAGGCCGATCTGCGGGCGCAGGGCCTGTGGCAGGATGAGGAAGAGGAAGACGGCGCCGCATGAACGATGAGCTACTGACCCGCATCGCCGAGGCGCTGGAGCGGATCGCCCCGGCGCCAATGCCGGCGCCCGATTTCGCCGGTGCCGATGCCTTTGCCTGGCATACCGCGCCCGACCGGCTGGAGCCGGTGGCGCGGGTCAGCCGGGTCGACATCGGTCTGTTGGTGGGCGTCAACCGGTCGCGCGATACGCTCTTGGAAAACACCCGGCATTTTGCGCGGGGCTTGCCTGCCAATAACGCGCTGCTCTGGGGCGCGCGGGGGATGGGCAAGTCTAGCCTCGTCAAGGCCGTGCATGCGCAGGTGGTTTCCGAAGGGCTGCCGCTGAAGATCGTCGAACTCAGCCGTGAGGATCTTCCCTCGGTCCAGCGGCTGTTGGGGCATCTGCGGGCCAGTGCGGCGCGGTTCATCCTTTTTTGCGATGACCTGTCGTTCAGCCATGACGACCAGCATTACAAATCGCTGAAAGCGGTGCTGGATGGCGGGATCGAGGGCCGGCCGGAAAATGTGCTGTTCTACGCGACCAGCAATCGCCGCCATCTGATGCCGCGCGACATGATCGAGAATGAGCGCTCCAGCGCCATCAACCCCAGTGAGGCGGTTGAAGAAAAGGTCTCGCTCTCTGACCGGTTCGGGCTGTGGCTGGGCTTCCATCCCTGTTCGCAGGATGAATATCTGGAGATGATCCGGGGCTATTGTGCCGCCCATGGGGTGC
>CALLZQ010000441.1 GCA_937858255.1 uncultured Tabrizicola sp. | reverse complement strand
GCGGGCGATCGCTTCCGCGGCCAGAATCCGCCCGCCAGACAGGCCAAGCGCGACTTCTTCGGTCGCCGCAACCGGCGTCAGCACGGCGCTAAGCCGCGCCAGCGCCTGATCGACCGGCATCCATTCCACCCCCTGCGGCATGGCGAAACAATCGTTGCGCAGGCGTGGCGGCACCAGTTCCGGCAACTCTTCCGCCAGCCCGCGCGCCAACAGCCCGCGCCGGCCGGCGCCAAGGATCCAGCCCTCTTCCGCCAGCACCTCGGGCGCGGCATCCGGGGTCATCAGCGCCGCCAATTCCTCTTCCTGCAACCCCGCGAGCGCTTTGGCCAACAGATCGACCTGTGCGGCATCGGCACAGGGATAACGGCCTGCCAGCGCCTTGACCTCGCGTGCCAGCAGCGAGGGCCAGACCTCGGCCAGCACCACCCCGGCCCTGTCCACCGGTTCAAACGGCCAGACGGCACAATCGGCGCCCAGCCCGGCCCGCAGACCGGCCAACCGCGCGATCCCCAACAGCGCCTGCGAACCGACCGAACCGGTGGTATAGAGCTTCCACACCGGTTGCGCGCGCGGCTCCAGCGCCTCGACCGCCCGCCGCTCGGCAAAGGGCATGTCGCGGCGCAGGCTGCCTTTCTCGGGCAATTCAGGCAGGGTCAGCCCGGCAGGGCGCCCCCAGAACGGCCCCACCCCCGGCAGGGCGGCATTGATCCGCGCGGCCAGGACAAAGCGGTTGTTGGCATTGTCCGGGCCATCCACCACCTCACGCCCAAGCCAGGACCAGAGCGACAGCGCCCCCGCCCGCCCGGTCAGCGCCCAGGCCAGCCCGCGCGGATAGCCAAAGGGGAAATCGGCCCCCACCAGCACCCGCCGCCCCGCTGCGCGGGCAGTTGCGATCCGGTCCGCCAGAATCTCCATCGCCGCCTGACGTGTCGGCGGGTTGACCGGGGCCTCGCCCCTGCCCGCGTGGCCCCGCCGCGCCTGGCCGATCCAGATCGAATCCTTGCCCTGTACCGGTCTGCTGGCCGCCGACCAGTCGAGGATGATCACCTCATCAAACCTCACAAACCCACCTCGCGCAGGATGAAATCCGCGATGGCGCCGGTGTCGTTCAAGTCAAACACCGGCAGGGCCAGCCCGGGATGAGCACTGTCCGAGGCCAGCGCGCGGATGGTCGGATTGTCTGGCGCCAAGAGGCCCCGCCCCGCCTCGGCCCGGTGGCATTCGACCTTGGGGTGCGGGGCGGATTTATAGCCCTCGACCAATACCAGATCGACCGGCGACAGGCGCGCGAGCAGATCGGCCACGGGCGGCTCGGGCGCGCCGCGCAGTTCATGCATCACCGCCCAGCGATGGGGCGAGGCGACGATGACCTCCTGCGCGCCCGCCTGCCGGTGGCGATAGCTGTCGCGGCCCGGGTGATCGACATCGGTCGCATGATGGGCATGTTTGACCGTGGAAACGGTCAGCCCGCGCCCGGTGATCTCGGCCACCAGCCGCTCCATCAGCCCGGTTTTGCCGGTGTTCTTCCAGCCGGTGACGCCGTAGACCCTCATGCCAATTGCTCCGCAATGGTTTCGGCGCGGGCCAGATCCTCGGGCGTGTTGACGTTGAAGAAGGGATCCGCCACCCCGGCAAAGACCGCCTGCCCCGCGCCATGCCGGTCGGTCCACAGGACGACCTTGCGCAGCCCGCCCACCAGCGCCGCGCGCAGATCATGGCGCAGCGCCACGGGCCAGAGGCCAAAGGTCGGCTGACGCTGAAGGCGCCCCGTCTCATCCGGGCTGGCCGCAAGGCAGAGGCCCGAGGGACCGGCCGAGGCCACCAGCCCCGCCACCAGATCGCGCGGGAAAAACGGCGTGTCGGCGGCGACCGAGACCACAGCGGCAAAGCCTTTTCCCGCCGCCCAGTCCATCCCCGCCAGCACCCCGGCCAAGGGGCCGGGATAATCGGGCAACCCATCGGCCAGAACCGGCAGGCCAAACTCGGCCCAACGGGCCGGATCGCCATTGGCATTGATGGCCATGGCCCGCACCTGCGGGGCCAGCCGGTCGATCACATGGTCGATCAGCCGCCGCCCCGCGACCTGACGCAGCCCCTTGTCCCCGCCGCCCATGCGGGTAGCGCGCCCGCCGGCAAGGATGACCCCAGCGATCTCAGTCATCGCCTGCCCCCTTGCGCCGGTGGCGGCGATCCTCTTCCTCACCCGACAGCACCGCATCGCGGATCAGCCGCCCCTCGCCCGACAGACAAAGATACCGCTGCCCCCGCATCCGCCCGATCAGCGTCAGGTCCACCTGCTGCGCAATCTCGACCCCCCAGGCGGTAAAGCCCGAGCGGCTGGCCAGCACCGGAATGCCCATCAGCGCGGTCTTGATCACCATTTCCGAGGTCAGCCGCCCGGTCGTGTACAGCATCTTGTCCGCACCCGTCACGCCATGCCGGAACATCCAGCCCGCGATCTTGTCCACCGCATTGTGACGCCCGACATCCTCCATATAGACCAGCACCCGCCCGCCCTGACACAGGACCGAACCATGGATCGCCCCTGCCTCCAGATAAAGCGACGGCAGGGTGTTGATCTCTTTGGCCAGTGCATAAAGGTCGCTGGTGCGCACCGTCGCGGGCGGCAGGGTCAGGCCCTCCAGCCCCTCCATCATGTCGCCAAAAACTGTGCCGATGGCACAGCCCGAGGTGCGGGTTTTCTTGCGCACCTTTTCCTCATAGCTGGTCTGGCGCTGCGTGCGCACGACCACCACGGCCAGATCGTCATCGCAATCAACTTGCGTCACGACATCATCGGCCCGCAGCATCCCCTGATTGCGCAGAAACCCAAGCGCCAGATATTCCGGGTAATCGCCGATGGTCATCGCCGTGACAATTTCCTGCGCATTCAGATAGATGGTCAGGGGGCGTTCCTCGACGACCTGCGCCGACACGGGATTGCCGTGGTGATCCGTGCCGGTAATCGCCCGGGTCAGCCCCGGCGCAGCGGGATCGGGCAGAATGGGCGCCGGCAGGTTCTGATCGCTGGGCGTGAGGGTGCCGGTCATCGGTCTCTTTCCTGATTTGGGCCATTGTGAAATAACCACCGGGGGCGCACAAGAGGGGCCGCCGGGGCAGCGAAAGGATCGCGGGCAGATGCTGGGATATCTGATCGTCGAGGGGCGCGGCGCCGCCGACCGGCTGCTCTTTGCGCTGGCCGAGCGGCTGCGCGCCGAGGGCTGGCCCCTGGCCGGGGCGGTGCAGGTCAATGATGACAGCGACGGCGGGCCGCGCTGTGCCATGGACCTGCATGTGCTGGCCGCAAATCAGGTGGTGCGGATCAGCCAGAACCTTGGCGCCCTGTCGCGGGGCTGCCGGCTGGACCCGCAGGGGCTCGCCTCTGCCGTCGGCATGGCCGAGGCGGCACTGGCCCAAGGCCCGCGCCTCTGCATCGTCAACAAATTCGGCAAGACCGAGATCGAGGGGCGCGGCTTTCGCCCGCTGATCGGCGCGGCGCTGGCACAGGGCACGCCGGTGATCACCTCGGTCAGCCGGGGCAATCTGCCGGAATTCCAGCGCTTTGCCGAGGGCATGGCCGAGGAACTGCCCCCCGATCTGGAGGCGGGTCTGGGCGGGGGCCTCGCGCAACGGGACTGACACCGACCCGGTCGCGCGGCGCGAAAGGGGGGCGTTAGGTCCGATTCCCGCTGGCGCCCCTTCTGCCCCGCGCCTAGCAAGGTGCCAGCGTTCAAAGGAAGGGCACAATGGACCGGCTGTGGCTAGGGGTGACAGAGGCGGTTCGGCTGCTGATCACGCTCGACCCTGCTCTGGTCGAGATCACGGCGCTGTCGCTGCGGGTCACGCTGACTGGGACCCTGATCGCCGCCGCCATCGGCCTGCCGCTGGGGGCGTGGCTGGCGATCAGCCGTTTTCCGATGCGTCGCACGGTGATTGCGGTGATCAACGCGCTGATGGGCCTGCCGCCGGTGGTCGTCGGGCTGGTGGTCTATGTGATCCTGTCGCGCGCGGGGCCGCTGGGGGTCCTCGGTCTGCTCTTTACCCCCACGGCCATGATCATCGCGCAAGTGATCATCATCACGCCCATCCTGACCTCGATCGCCCATCAGGCGATCCGCGAGCTTTGGGCCGATTACCATGACCTCTTGATCTCGCTGAATGCCACGCGCGGGCAGCGCATCGCCACCCTGCTCTGGGATGGGCGGCGGTCCTTGATGACGGCGGCGCTGGCCGGTTTTGGCCGCGCGATTGGCGAGGTCGGGGCGATCATGATCGTCGGCGGCAATATCGACCATGCGAGGCGGGTGCTGGCCCACGCCATCGCACCGGAGACCGGCAAGGGGGAATTCGGCATGGCGCTCGCGCTGGGTTTTATCCTGATCGGGCTGGCCATCGCGGTGAACCTTGGCGTGCATGCCCTGTCGCGCACCGAGAGGGGCAGCCGATGGTAAGCGCGCTGTTGCCAGTTGAGGTTGAGGGGCTGATGCTGCGCCGGGGCGGGCGGGCGATCCTTGGCCCGGTCTCGGCCCGGATCGAGGGGGCGGGCATCACCATCGTCATGGGGCCGAACGGCGCGGGCAAAAGCTCGCTCCTGCGCGCCTTGCACGGGCTGGAGCGGATCAGCGCCGGCACCATTCGCTGGCCCCTGCCCGAACCCGAGGCGCGGCAGCGGCAGGCCTTTGTCTTTCAGCAGCCGACACTCTTACGCCGCTCGGTTCTGGACAATATCGCCTATCCGCTGCGCCTGCGCGGCCAGTCGCAGGCAGAGGCCCGGGCGCGGGCCGAGGCACTGGCGCGCGAGGTCGGCCTTGGCGCACATCTTTCGCGCCCCGCGCAGGTCTTGTCAGGGGGCGAGCGGCAAAAGCTGGCGCTTGCCCGGGCGATGATCCTGTCGCCTGATCTGCTGTTTCTGGATGAACCCTGCGCCAATCTCGACCCCCATGCCACGCGCGACATCGAGGCGCTGTTGATGGCCGCCCGTGACCGGGGCACCCGGCTGATCATGGCGACCCATGATCTGGGTCAGGCCCGCCGACTGGCCGATGAGGTCTGGTTCCTGCATCAGGGCCGGCTGTGCGAGGCCACCCCCGCCCACGAATTTTTCACCCGCGCCCGTTCAGCCGAGGCGCAGGCCCATCTCAGAGGAGATCTGATCCCATGATGCTGAAGTCATTTCTGCTGACCGCCGCCCTCGCCCTTGGCGCCGCGACGGCAGAGGCCGAGACGCTGAAGATGGCCGTCACCACGTCATTCGCCAATTCGGGGCTGGCCGAGATCCTGTTGCCCGAGATCGAAAAGGACACCGGCATCACCGTGGAACTCTTGGTGGTCGGCACCGGGCAGGCGCTGGAACTGGGCGCGGCGGGCGATGTAGACGCGGTGCTGGTCCATGCGCGCGCTGCCGAGGAAAAATGGCTGGCCGAAGGGCATGGCACCCATCGGCGCGAGATCATGTATAATGATTTCGTCGTGGTCGGTCCCGCCGCCGATCCGGCAGGTGCGGGCAGCGCCGCCACCGCCGTTGCGGCCTTTCAGGCGATTGCCGGGGCGGCGGCGAATTTCGTCAGCCGCGGCGATGACAGCGGCACGCACAAGGCGGAACTGGCGTTGTGGAAAGCCGCCGGCATCACGCCCGAGGGCGCGTGGTACAAGGCGGTGGGTCAGGGCATGGGCGCGGCGCTGAACACGGCGGCGGGGATGAATGCCTATATCCTCGCCGACCGGGCAAGCTGGCTGAACTTTGGCAACAAGGGCGATCTGGCCCTGTTGTTCCAAGGCGATAGCGCGCTGTTCAATCAATATGCCTATCTGCCGGTGAATCCCGCCAAACATCCCGCCATCAAGGCTGGTGCGACCGAGGCGCTGGAGGCATGGCTGACCTCGGACCGGGCCAAGGCGCTGATCGAGGGCTATACGATCGACGGCCAGCGGCTGTTTACCTTCAACGCCACGCCGAATTGAGGCCCTAGCCCAGTTCCATCGTCGCAATCGCCTGAAGACAGG
>CALLZQ010000440.1 GCA_937858255.1 uncultured Tabrizicola sp. | reverse complement strand
CCGCGCCCCCGCGCGGGGGCGCCGAGGCGCGCCCGGGGGGCGGCGCCGTCTCCCGCGGCGGCCCGCCGTGGCGCCCCCGCCCCCCCCCCCGCCGATGCCAGCGCCAGCCCGCTATTGGCGACGGATTTCATCGGCCTGCCACCCACCCTGACCATCGCCGCCGAATGCGATCCGCTGGCCGACGACGCCCATGCCTATGCCGCCCGCATCACCGCCGCCGGCGGCCATGCCCGGGCCGAGACCGCGCCCGGTCTGGGGCATGGCTATCTGCGTGCCCGTCATTCCGTCGCGCGCGCCCGCCACAGCTTTGCCCGCATCACCTCGGCCATCGGCGACACGACTGCCGGCCGCTTCGTCCCCGGAGAGCCATCATGAACACCCATGCCAATATCGCCCATTGGACAGAGCGCAGCGATATGGCCGCCGCCTTTCGCTGGACCGCACGGCTGAACATGCACGAGGCTGTGGCGAACCACTTCAGCCTTGCCATCAACCCCGAGGGGACGCGGTTTCTGATCAACCCGCGCGGCCAGCACTTTGCCCGGATCACCGCCTCGTCCCTCGTCGAGATCGACGCCAACGATCCCACGACGATGGATCGCCCCGACGCGCCCGACCCGACAGCCTGGGGCCTGCACGGCAGCCTCCACCGCGCCTGCCCGCACGCCCGCTGCGCGATGCATGTCCATTCGATCCACGCGACCGTTCTGGCAAGCCTTGCCGACTCGCATCTTCCGGCGATCGACCAGAACACGGCCATGTTCCACAATCGCGTGGTCGTTGACGACAATTACGGGGGCATGGCCTTTGAGGAAGAGGCGGCGCGCTGTGTCCAGCTTCTCTCAAATCCCCGGATCACCACGATGATCATGGGCAATCACGGCGTTCTGATCGTGGGGCGCACCGTCGCCGAAACCTTCAACCGCCTCTACTACTTTGAACGCGCCGCCGAGACCTATATCCGCGCCCTGCAGACCGGCCGCCCCCTGCGCCACCTGCCCGAGGCTGTCGCGGAAAAGACCGCGCAGGAGTGGGAGGCCTACCCCAGCTTTGCCGAGGACCACCTGCGCGAAATCCGCGCCCTGCTCGATGCAGAGGCCAGCAATTACGCGATCTGAATTTTCTGTCTCAAAATATCCTGGGGGGGAAGGTGTTTTGCCCTGGCAAAACACCTGTTGGGGGGCAAAGCCCCCCTCTCAGGCCACGAAGAAGGGCGCCGCCGTCATGGTCGCGGGCACCGGCACGCCCAGCCGTGTCAGGATCGAGGGCGCCAGCGCCAGTTGATCCAGAACGACATCCCGCGCCGGCATGTCGCTGTCGCCGAAGTAGTAAAAGGCGAAATCCTGCTGCAACTCGCCGGTGCCGCCGTGATGCCCCCGCTCATCCTGCCCGTGGTCGGCGGTCACGATCACCTCATAGCCCTGATCGCGCCAGCGTTGGACAAACGGCGCCAGCATCGCATCCATCTTGTAGCAGGCGTCATCCATCTCTTCGCAGTCGTGGTAGAAACGATGCCCCATGCTGTCGAGCGTGCAGGTATGCAGGATGCCGTAGTCGATCCCCTTGACCTCAGCCAGCCGGGTCAGGGTCGCAAAGAGATCGACGTCAGAGGGCGTCATCTGGTTGATGTTGCCGTAACCCGTCATGGTGTGGAAACGCCCATGATGGATCGGGCCCGCCTCTTCGTCATATTCAATGTCGCGCACCAGATCGAAGGGCGCGCGCTGAAAGAACTCGGACCAGAAGCTGTGCGTCACCGCCCCGGTGCGTTTGCCCGCCCGCGCGCATTCGGAAAAGATGTCGGGCAAATCGATCTTGTACACCGCCTCATTGCCCCAGACCCGATGCACCTGCGGCGGCACGCCGGTGTGGATCGAGGCATAGCAGGAGGCCGAGGTCGAGGGCAAAACCGCCCGCATCCGCCAGACCCGCGCGTCACCGCGCTGGACCCAGCCCTCAAGATTGCCGAACAGGCGCCGCCAGTTGCGGTAGGGCACGCCGTCAATGATGATCAGCAGAAGTTTGCGGTTCATGTCACGCTCCTGCCCCGCCCGGTCACGGGCCGCACGCGGCGGATGCCTCCGGCGGGGATATTTAAGGACAGAAAATGATCAGTTCCCGGCGCTCTCCATCTTGCGATGGGAGAGGACCTGTTCCAGCCAGCCCAGTTCCATCTCGGGCACCGAGGAGAGGAGCAGGTCGGTGTAATCGTCGAAGGGCGGCGCGAGGACATCGGATTTCTGGCCATAGCGCAAGACCTGACCGCGATACATGACGGCGATCTTGTCGGCGATGGCTTTGACTGTCGCGAGGTCATGGGTGATGAACAGATAGGCCACGCCTTCGGCCGCCTGAAGGTTCAAAAGCAGTTTCAGGATGCCGTCGGCCACCAGCGGATCGAGGGCCGAGGTCACCTCGTCGCAGATGATCAGCTTGGGCTTGGCGGCGAGGGCGCGGGCGATGCAGACGCGCTGTTTCTGCCCGCCGGAGAGTTCCGCAGGATAGCGGTCGGCAAAGCCCTTGCCCATCTCGATCTGGTCGAGCAATTCCTGAATGCGCTGGCGCTTGGCCTCGCCCTTGAGGCCAAAGTAGAACTCAAGCGGGCGGCCGATGATGGTTCCCACCGTCTGGCGCGGGTTCATCGCCGTATCGGCCATCTGGTAGATCATCTGAATCTCGCGCAGGTCGTCGCGCGTGCGGGCGCGCTGCTCGCGGGAGAGGTCGCGTCCGTTGAAGGCGATCTTGCCCTGTGCCGGCGGCAACAGGCCGGTAATGGCGCGGGCGAGGGTGGACTTGCCCGAGCCGCTCTCACCGACGATGGCGAGGGTCTGGCCCGGCGCCACGGCGACGTTCACATTCTTCAGCACATCGAAGGTGGTGCCGCGATAGCGGGCGGTTACGTTCTGGACGGAAAGCACCGGGGGCGCCTCGGGCTTTTCGCTGTGGTCGATGGAGCGGACAGAGACCAGCGCCTGCGTGTAGGGCTGGGCGGGGGCCTTGATGATCTGGCCTGTGCTGCCGTATTCCACCATCTTGCCATGCCGCAGGACGAGGATGTCATCGGCCACCTGCGCCACGACGGCAAGGTCGTGGGTGATGTAGAGGGCGGCCACGCCGGTATCGTGGATGGCCTCTTTGATCGCGGCCAGAACGTCGATCTGGGTGGTCACGTCCAGCGCCGTCGTCGGCTCATCAAAGATCACCAGATCGGGCTTGGGGCAGAGCGCCATCGCCGTCATCGCCCGCTGGAGCTGACCGCCTGACACCTGATGCGGGTAGCGTTTGCCAAAGGTTTCAGGGTTCGGCAAGCCCAGCTTGCCAAACAGCATGACCGCGCGCGCCTCGGCCTCGGGCCGGGTCATCACCCCATGGCTCAGGCAGGTCTCAATGACCTGATCCATCAGGGTGACCGCGGGGTTAAAGGCCGCCGCGGCGGATTGGGCGACATAGGTCCCCTCGCGCCCCCGCAGCTTTCGCAGCGGGCCGGGAGTGGCGAGGCGGATATCGCGCCCGTTCAGGGCGATCGTCCCGCCGGTGAGGCGCACGCCGCCCCGGCCAAAGGCCATCGACGACAGGCCGATGGTCGATTTCCCGGCACCGGATTCGCCGATCAGACCCAGCACCTTGCCCTTTTGCAGGGTGAGGTTGACGCCATCGACCAGCACAACCTCTTTGGGCGGCTCACCCGGCGGGTAGGCGGTGGCCTCAATCCGAAGGCCGGTGAT
>CALLZQ010000439.1 GCA_937858255.1 uncultured Tabrizicola sp. | reverse complement strand
CGACCGGCACGGCAGCGATGCGCAAAAGGCCGATTACCTGCCGCGCCTCTGCGCCGGTGAGATCTGGGCCAGCTATTGCCTGACCGAACCGGGGTCGGGGTCCGATGCGGCGGCGCTGCAAACCCGGGCGGAGCGTGAGGGCAATGACTACATCCTGACCGGGCAAAAGATGTTCATCTCGGGCGCGGGGGCCACCGATCTTTATGTCGTGATGGCGCGCACGGGCGGGCCCGGGCCCAAGGGGATTTCGGCCTTTTTGATCGACAAGGGGGCCGAGGGGCTGACCTTTGGCGCGAATGAGAAAAAGATGGGCTGGAATGCGCAGCCCACCCGCACGGTGCAGATGGACCGGGTGCGTCTGCCCGCGACCGCCATGCTGGGGCCTGAGGGGGCAGGCTTCCGTCTGGCGATGGAGGCGCTGGACGGCGGGCGCACCTCGATTTCCGCCTGTTCGCTGGGCGGGGCGCAGGCGGCGCTGGACAAGGCGCTGGCCTATACCGCCGAGCGCCGCGCCTTTGGCCAGAGCCTGAACAATTTTCAGGCGCTGCAATTCGCTCTGGCCGAAATGGCGACGGATCTGGAGGTCAGCCGCACCTTCCTCTGGCGCGCCGCCGCCGCGCTGGATGCCAAAAGCCCCGAGGCGACGCGCCTGTGTGCCATGGCGAAAAAGCATGTCACCGATGCGGGGTTCGAGGTGGCGAACCGTGCCCTGCAACTGCATGGCGGCTATGGCTATCTGGCAGACTATGGGGTGGAAAAGATCGTCCGCGACCTGCGGGTGCATCAGATCCTCGAAGGCACCAACGAGATCATGCGCCTGATCATCGCCCGGCAGTTGATCGACGGGGGGCGCTGATGGCGGATGTGATTGTCGAGCGCCTTGGCGCGTTGGTCCGGCTGCGCCTCAACCGGCCCGAGGCGCTGAATGCGCTGACGCATGACATGGTGCATGACCTGAACGCCGCGCTCGACCGGGTCGAGGCCGACCCTTCGGTGGCGGCTGTGCTGCTGTCGGGTGAGGGGGAGCGGGGTTTGTGTGCCGGCGGCGATATCCGCAGCCTTTATGAGGCCCCGCGTGAGGCGGATGGCGCCTCGATGGCATTCTGGCGCGACGAATACCGGCTGGATGCACGGATTGCCCGGCTGCCGGTGCCCTTCATCGCCTATATGGACGGGCTGGTGATGGGCGGCGGCATCGGCATTTCCGCCCATGCGCGCTATCGCCTGGCGACCGAGCGGTCAAAGATCGCGCTGCCGGAATGCGGCATCGGCTTTGTGCCCGATGTGGGCGCGACCTGGCTCTTGCCGCGCGCGCCGGGGGAATTGGGGACATGGATGGGCCTGACGGGCCGCAGCCTTGGCGCGGCGGATGCGATCCATCTGGGCTTTGCCGATGCCTATATGCCCTCGGACCGCTTTGGCGATCTGATCGCGGGGCTGGCGGCGCTGCCGCCCGGGGCGGGGCACGCGGCGGTCTCGGCCACGCTGGGGGCGGTGACGCTGCCAGCAGAGGTGCCGCCCTTGGCCGCGCATCGTGCGCTGATCGACCGCTGTTTCGGCTTTGACCGGATCGAGGATATCCTTGCCACGCTCGCCGCCGAACCGGGGGAGTTTGCCGCCAAGACGCTGGCCGATATCCGCGCCAAATCGCCGACGGCGCTGAAACTGGCCCTGCGGCTGGCGCGGTTGGGGCGGCTCGCGCCCGCGCTCGAGGCGGCGCTGGAACTGGAATATGCCGCCTGCCGGGCGCTGGTGCGCGGCCCCGATTTCTATGAGGGCATTCGCGCCCAGATCATCGACAAGGACCGCCGCCCGGCATGGCGCCCGGCCACGGTTGAAGAGGTCTCGGACCATGCGGTGTTCGATGCCTTGCAAGTGACAGCGGCGCGGGTGTTCCCCGCCACCCCCCTCTGAGGAGAAACGGTTATGACACAGACGGTTGCCTTTATCGGGCTGGGCAATATGGGCGGGCCGATGGCCCTTAATCTGGTCAAGGCCGGGTTCCGCGTGCAGGGCTTTGACATGGTGCCCGCCGCGCGCGAGGCGGCCGAGGCGGGCGGGGTTGCACTGGCCGCGACGGCCGCAGCGGCGGTGGCCGGGGCCGAGGTGGTGATCACCATGCTGCCCTCTGGCCCGATCATGCTGAAGGTCTGGCAAGAGGTCATCCCGGCCATGGCGCCGGGCGCGCTGATCATCGACTGCTCGACGGTCGATATCGACAATTGCCGGGCCGCCCATACGCTTGCGGCAGGGGCGGGGGTGGGCTCGCTCGATGCGCCGGTGTCGGGCGGGGTGGGCGGTGCTGTGGCGGCAACGCTGACCTTCATGGCGGGCGGCTCGCCCGAGGCTTTTGCCCGCGCGCAGCCCTTGCTGGCGGCCATGGGCAAGAACCTGACCCATTGCGGCGATGCAGGCGCCGGACAGGCGGCCAAGATCTGCAACAACATGATCCTTGGTATCTCGATGATCGCGGTGAGCGAGGCCTTTGGTCTGGCCGACAAGCTGGGCCTGTCGCGGCAGGCGCTGTTTGACGTGGCCTCAAAATCCTCGGGTCAGTGCTGGTCCTTGACCACCTATTGCCCGGTGCCGGGGCCGGTGCCGACCTCGCCCGCGAACAACGGCTACAAGCCCGGTTTTGCCGCCGCGCTGATGCTGAAGGACCTGCGGCTCAGTCAGGCCGCATCTGAGGGCGCCGGGGCGCAGACCCCGCTGGGTGCCGCCGCCACTGCGCTTTATGCCGCGATGGATGCGGCGGGGGAGGGGGGGCGCGACTTTTCCGCCTCAACCGGCCCGGGGCGCTGAACCCCCCCACCCCGATCGGGCAGCAAGGGTTGATCGCCGCCGCCGCCGAGGCCGAGGCCGATGCCGGGATCGGCTGCCTTGTCCTGACCGGGTCAGACCGCGCCTTTGCTGCCGGGGCGGATATCAAGGCGATGAAAGAGATGGGGTTTCAGGATGTTGCCCCCTCGGACATGTTCGCCGACTGGAACCACCTGACCGGGCGGCGCAAGCCGATCATCGCCGCCGCTGCGGGCTATGCGCTGGGGGGCGGGTGCGAGCTTGCGATGATGTGCGACTTCATCCTTGCCGCCGAGACGGCGAAATTCGGTCAGCCGGAAATCAAGCTGGGCACGATCCCCGGCATGGGTGGGTCACAGCGCCTGACGCGGCTGGTGGGCAAGTCCAAGGCTATGGAGATGGTGCTGACCGGCCGCATGATGGATGCCGCCGAGGCCGAGCGGGCCGGGCTGGTCAGCCGGGTGGTGCCGGCGGCGGATCTGGTGGCCGAGGCGCTACGGGTCGCGGCAGAGATCGCGGCGCTGTCGGCGCC
>CALLZQ010000438.1 GCA_937858255.1 uncultured Tabrizicola sp. | reverse complement strand
CGTCCCGCCCGCCGATTCCAGCGTCTCGGTCAGCGGAAACGTCTCATCCAGCAGGGTCAGTCGCCCGGATTCGATGGCCGACATATCGAGGATCTCATTGATGATCCGCAACAGTGCGGTGGATGAGGCCAGGATCACATCCAGGTTCTCGCGCTGGGAATCGGTCAGTCTGGACGCCGCCAAGAGTTCGGCCATGCCTATCACGCCATTCATCGGCGTGCGGATCTCATGGCTGACCGAGGCGAGAAAAGAGGATTTGGCGCGATTGGCGGCCTCGGCTTCGGCACGCGCGGCCAGCAGCCGTGCATGATAACGTTCGGTCAGCAGCACAAAGACCGCCACATTCGCCGCGACAGAGATCACCGTGGTCGCCGTCACCAAGGGTGAGATCACCTGTTCGGCCAGATCGTGTCCGATCAGCTCTGGCAAGGTCAGCAGATGATCCGCGATCAGCCCGGTGCCCCAGCAACCCAGCACGATCAGATGCACCAGCACGATCATCCCGCGCTCGCGCCGCACTGAAAAATTCAGGAAGATCGCCGCCACCACCCCGGCATAGAGCTGATCGACATTGGCCGCAGAATGGATGAACAGATGCCCGGCAAGGATGACAAGGCTGATCGAGGCGAACCACAGCAGGCGACCAGCCAGACGAAACCCCATGATCACCAGCACGGTCGCGCCGAATGAGGCAATGACCACGACCAGCGCCTGAATCAGCACCAGCCAGCTTTGCAGCCAGAAGCCGATGCTGATCCAGGCCAGGCCGATCGCCGCCGCGACCAGGCTGAGCAGCCGCGCCGCCAGCAAGCGGGGATCGGCGGTGCGACCGTATCTGCGGATCCATCTCACGATCATCGCCACGCTTTCAGATCGGGGCCGGGCAATGCGGCGGGCCGCCGCGACACTGGGCCTTTCCATTGACTTATGGCAGGGATAGCTACCACATCAGCATAAAGCGAGCCGACCTATCCGAATACCCCGGGGTTTCCCCATTTGGGACAAACCCGGGCGGAAAGGCCGGCGCGGACGGAGATTGCCATGACCACAAAGCCCGATCTGACCCTCTATCTCGCCGCGCCGCGCGGATTTTGCGCCGGGGTGGACCGTGCGATCCGTATCGTCGAGATGGCGCTCGAAAAGTGGGGGGCGCCGGTCTATGTCCGGCACGAGATCGTCCATAACCGCTATGTGGTTGACGGGCTGCGGGCCAAGGGCGCGGTCTTTGTCGAAGAGCTGGACGAATGCCCGACCGACAGGCCGGTGGTGTTTTCCGCCCATGGTGTGCCGCGCGCGGTGCCGGCCGAGGCGGCGCGGCGCGAGATGATCGCGGTGGATGCCACCTGCCCGCTGGTGACCAAGGTGCATAATGAGGCGGTGCGCCATCATGAGGCCGGATTGCAGATGGTGATGATCGGCCATGCCGGCCACCCCGAGACGGTGGGTACCATGGGCCAGTTGCCCGAGGGCGAGGTACTGCTGGTCGAGACGGTCGAGGATGTGGCGCGGCTGGCGGTGCGCGACCCGGCGCGGCTGGCCTATATCACCCAGACCACGCTTTCGGTCGATGACACTGCCGATATCGCGGCGGCGCTGATCGCGCGCTTTCCCGCGATCCGCGCGCCGGGCCATGACGATATCTGCTATGCCACCA
>CALLZQ010000437.1 GCA_937858255.1 uncultured Tabrizicola sp. | reverse complement strand
CGCCGATGTGCAGTTCGTTCAGCGCGCGGGTCAGGCGGGTGATCGCCGCCTCGCGGGTCTCGGCATGGACGATCAGCTTGGCCAAGAGCGAGTCATAGAACGGCGGCACCTGATAACCGGGGTAGAGCATGGAATCGAACCGCACCCCCGGCCCGCCGGGCAGACGCAAATCCCCGACTGTCCCGGGGAAAGGCGCGAAATCGCGGGTCGGATCCTCGGCATTCAACCGCACCTCGATGGCGTGCCCCCTGACGCGGATATCGTCCTGCGAGAGGCGCAGCGCCGCGCCGCCGGCAATCCGCAGCCCCTCGGCCACCAGATCGACACCGGTGATCATTTCTGTCACCGGGTGTTCGACCTGAATGCGGGTGTTCATCTCGATGAAATAAAAGCGGTCCGCCGCGTCGTCATACAGGTATTCGACCGTCCCGGCGCCAGAATAGCCGACCTCGCGCGCCAGCCGCACGGCGCTGTGGCACAACTCATCCCGCAGCCGGGGTGACAGCGCGCGTGAGGGCGCCTCTTCCCAGACCTTTTGCCGGCGGCGTTGCAGCGAGCATTCGCGCTCATAGCAATGAATGGCATCCCGCCCGTCACCCAGCACCTGCACCTCGATATGGCGCGCGCGCTCGATGACCTTTTCCATATACAGGCCGCCATCCCCAAAGGCGGCCAGCGCCTCGGCCTCGGCCTGCGGGAAGGCTTGCTCGAATTCGGCCAGATCGGGGGCGAGGGGGCGGCCGCCCCCCCCGCCCCGGGCGGGGCCTTGGACCACCCCCGGAAGGCGGGCACCCGGCAGCCCCTGCCGGGCCTCGGCAAGCCCATTGCCCCGGCCCGCCGAGCCGGGCACCACCGGCACCCCGGCCGCCGCCGCAGCAGAACGCGCCGTCACCTTATCGCCCATCATGCGAATGGCATCGCCCGAGGGGCCAACCCAGATCAGCCCCGCCGCCGCCACCGCATCGGCAAAACCCGCATTTTCGGCCAGAAAACCATAACCGGGGTGGATGCTGTCTGCGCCGGTCTGTTGGGCCGCGCGCAGGATCGCCTCGATGTTCAGATAGCTCTTGCGGGCCGCCGGCGGGCCAATCGGCACTGCCTCATCCGCCAGCTTGACATGCAGCGCCTCGCGGTCGGCCTCGGAATGGACAGCAACGGTCGCAATCCCAAGGTCACGCGCGGCACGGATGATCCGCACCGCAATCTCGCCCCGGTTCGCAACCAACAGCTTGCGCAGCATCAATCAAGCAGCACCGCGCCAGCCATCACCGGCTCCTCATTCTCGGCCTCAAAGCGAATGCCCGCGCCCGCCACCTCGGATTTCACCTCGTGGAAACTCTTCATCACCTCGATCAGGCCGATCACGTCGCCCACCGCGACGGCATCACCATCGGCCTTGTAGGGCGGCTTGTCGGGGGCCGAGCTGCGGTAAAAGGTGCCGGGCAGCGGCGAGAGGATCTGGGTCATGGCTTACTCCTTTCGGTCATCTTGTGGGCGGGCCGCATGGGGTGCGATGGCGGCCCGCACAGCACGGGCGATGTCCAGCGCATTGGGCGTGTCGGAATGGATGCAGATGGAATCGCAGCGGGTCGGGAAATGCGTCCCATCGGTCGCCGTTCCCTGCCCCTCTTCGATGGCGCGCAGCCAGCGCGCGGCCATTGCCGCCGGGTCCTTGGCATCATGTTCGCGCGTCACGATCAGGCTGCCATCGGGCCGGTAATCCAGATCGCCATAATATTCGGCGACCAGCCGATGCCCCCGCGCGGGGTAGATCTTTTCATGCAGCGTCCCGGTCATGCCAAGGATCGGCACCCCAAAAATATCGGCGGCATCGCAGATGGCATGGGCGATCTCTTCCTGCCGCGCCGCCATGCCGAACAGGCTGCCATGCGGCTTGATATGGTTCAGCGCCATCCCCTCGGCCCTGAGGAACCCGCAGAGCGCGCCGATCTGATAGATGACGCAATTGGCCATTTCCTCGCGGCCCATCTTCATCTCGCGCCGGCCGAACCCCTGCAAATCCGGCAGCGAGGGATGCGCCCCCACCTTGACGCCATGCGCCTTGGCCAGCCGGACGGTCGCCCGCATGTGATTGAAATCAGAGGCATGAAAGCCGCAGGCCACATTGGCAATGTCGATAAAGGGCATCATCCCCGCATCGTCGCCCATCTGGTAAAGGCCGAAACTCTCGCCCATGTCGCAATTGATGGTCACGCCCATCTCGCCCCTCCGGCTGACACCTTTCCCCGGATCGTGGGCCGAGTCTTTTGCGTTGTAAAATTCTTAAAATTGCAGAAGCATATCTGAAAAACAGATAATGGTTCCGATGTCGCTGACCCTCAAACAAGTGCGCTATTTCATCGCCACAGCCGAAACCGGGCAGATCAGCCATGCGGCGATGGAGATGAATATCTCGCAATCCGCGGTCACTGCCGCGATCCAGCAACTCGAGGCGCAACTGGGGGTAAAGCTCCTTGAACGCACGCCCAGCGGGGTGCGTCCGACCATCGAGGGGGCGCGTTTCCTCAACCACGCCCGCAACATCGCGGCGGCGGTCGAGGATGCGGTACGCAGCCCCTTGGGCGAGGGGCGGCGGGTCTCGGGCAAGCTGCGGGTGGTGACGACCTATACCGTCGCGGGCTATTTCATGGCCCGTCACTATACCCGCTTTCGCCGCGCCTATCCCGATATCGAGATCGAGATGATGGAACTGCCGCGCGGCGAGATCGAAAAGGGCATCGTCAGCGGCTGGGTCGATCTGGCGGTGATGCTGGTCTCGAACCTCGCCAATCAGGATGAGATCGAGAGCGAGACGCTGTTCCGCTCGCGTCGCAGGCTGTGGCTGCCGGCGGATCACCCGCTCTTGGGGGCGCCGCGCGTCACTCTCGCCGAGGTGGCGGCAGAACCCTATGTGATGCTGACGGTGGATGAGGCGCGCGTGACCGCCGGCCGCTATTGGGAGGTGGCGGGGCTGGCCCCGAATGTGATCTTTTCCACCAGTTCGGTCGAGGCGGTGCGCTCGCTCGCAGCGGCGGGGGGTGGGGGGGGAAACCCCTCGGGGCTGGGTCTTTCGCCCCTGGTCGCTGGAGGGGCAGCGGATCGACCTGCGCAGTCTGGATCAGCCGATCCCCAGCATGGATGTGGGTCTTGCCTGGGCGCGCGGGCGCCCCCTGTCACCGGCGGCGGGGATCTTCCGGGCCTTCATGTCGGTCGCCCTTGGCGGCGGCGGCTAACGCCAGATCCGCGCCATGACTAGGGGCGTCAGGAACATCGGCACCTGATAGCAGCCGATGAACAACAAGAGCGGCGCGATGACCTCAGCCGGGAGCGCGACGAGGAAGAGGGCGATGTTGCGGTTGCCGGCGACGATGGCGATGCCTTCCGCCACATCACGCAGCGGGCTGCGGCGCAACAGCGCCCGCGTCGCCAATTGCAGCCCGAAATTCAACGCCGAGGCATAGATCAGCCAAAAGGCCAGATCCGCCGGTGCCTGCCGCAAGGCCGGGCCGACCGCTGACATCAGCCCGATCACCATGACGGCAAGCACCAGTGTGGAAAGCCCATCGACCGCCGCCGTCCGCTGCGCGTTCAGGTGCCGCGAGACCCCGGCACGCAGCGCAAACCCCAGCGCGCCGCCGCCCAGCACCACCGCCATCAGACGCAGGACCGGGCCGGTCAGGCTCTGCCCCCCGGTCAGAGCAGGCCAGGCGGCAAAGACCGCAAGTGAGGTCAGCGGTAAGATCGCCGTCCCGACCAACAAAAGGCGCAAGGGCACTTCGGGCGCCCTTCCCAGCAGCACCGCAATATTTGGCGCGCCGGAAATCGGTGACCCGGCAAGCACCATCAGCGCCGCCGCGACAGCGGGCAAAGGGGGCACGGACAGGGCACCCAAGGCGAGGGCCACACCGAAGGGAAGCGCCAATTGCAAAAGGGCCAAGAGGCCGAGGGCCTGCAAGATCTCGCCTCCGCTGCCCACCCCGCGCCGCAGTCCGGTGCGAAAGGCCGAAAGCGTCAAGAGCAGCGCCGCCATATGCGGCAGCCACGGCCGCAGCAGCGCCGCCAGATCGGGCAACAGTACCCCCGCCGCCAGCCCGACCGGCAGCACCCAGCGCCCAAACCGCGCCAAGGCCCCCAGCGCCGCGATCAGCCCCACAGCGCCCGCCCCAGCAGCACCAGCCCGGCAAAGCCCGAGGCCATCAGCATCAACCCGCGATAGCGCTGGTCGAACAGCCCCCGATAGCGACCCGCCACCAACAGCCCCGCCACCATTGCCGGGGCCATCACCGCCCCCAACACCGCGTCATGCCCGTCGCACCAGCCCGCCGCCACCAGCGCCGCCAGCGCCACCGCCACACCAACCGCGAAAAACGCCGCCAGCGGGCCCCCCCCCCCCCCCCACCCCCGCCCCGGCCCCGCCCCCCCCCCCCCCCCCCCCCCCCCCCGCCCGGCCCCCCGCCACACCAATCGCGAAAAACGCCGCCAGCGTCGCCCGTGACGGCCCCGGCGCCCGCCCCTGATAGATCAGCGCCAAGGGCGGCGCGCCAACACTGGTGATCGTGCCCATCACCCCCGACAACACCGAAACCCCGACCAACGTGCCGGGCGTAAAGGGGATGCGCAGCCCCGCCAGCGACATCGCAACCGCAAGGATCACCAGCACCGCAAAGGCGATGGTGAAGGCATCGCGCGAAAAGCCGATCAGCAGCACCATGCTGAGCCCGACGCCGATCAACCGGCCAAGGCTCGCCAACCCCACCTCGGGCCAGACAATCTCGGCCCGGTGCCGGAGCGCCACCCAAGCCGAGGAAAAGAAACCCAGAATCAACACCGGCGCCGGCACCAGTTCCGGGTCGAGCAGCGCCACCAGTGGCGCCGCCGTCAGGCCAAAGCCCATCCCCAACCCCGATTGCACGATGCCGGCGAAAAACACGATGCCCAGCACCACGGCCAGCACCCCCGGCTGATCCAGCAGCTCCACCGCCCGTCACCCCGGCGTCTGGCGCATGTTTTCGGGCAGCCAGGTCGCCAGCTCTGGCACCGCGATCAGGATGAAAACCATCACCACCATGATGGCAAACATCGGCAGCGCCGCCTTGGCGATGTAATTCATCTGATGGCGCGTCATCCCCTGCAACACAAACAGGTTAAAGCCGATGGGCGGGGTGATCTGCGCCATCTCGACCACCACGACGATAAAGATGCCAAACCAGATGATGTCGATCCCGGCCTGCCGGATCATCGGCTCGACCACCGCGATGGTCAGCACCACCGAGGAAATGCCATCCAGAAAACAGCCGATGATGATGTAGAACACCAACAGCGCCATCAGCAGTTCGAACTTGGTCAGCCCCAGCGAGCCGATCCATTCCGCCAGCGCCCGGGGCAGGCCGGTAAAGCCCATCGACAAGGACAGAAAGGACGCCCCCGACAGGATCAGCGCGATCATCGCCGAGGTCCGTACCGCGCCCATCAGACTGTCCTTCAGCGTGGCAAAGCTCAGCGATCCCTGCGCCAGCGCCAGCGCCATCGCCCCCAGAACACCAAAGGCCGCCGCCTCGGTCGCGGTGGCAAAGCCCAGATACATCGACCCGATGACCAAGGCGATCAAGAGCAGCACCGGCACCAGAAACCGCGAATTGGCCAGCTTTTCCGACAGGCTCATCGGCGGCTCGGGGTCGGGCCGGTAGGTTTTCGAAAACCGCGAGTACAGCGCGATATAGGCCATGAACAGCGAGGCCAGCACCAAGCCCGGCAGAATGCCAGCAATGAACAGCTTGGTGATCGATTCATTGATGGTGACGCCATAGACGATCAGCGTCAGCGACGGCGGGATCATCAGCCCCAGCGTCGCCGCTCCGGCCAGCGTGCCAATGACCATATGCTCGGGGTAATTGCGCCGCAACAATTCGGGGATCGACATCTTGCCGACCGTGGTCAGCGGCGCCGCCGATGACCCCGACACCGCGGCAAACACCGTACAACCGACGACATTGGTGTGGAGCAGCCCCCCCGGCAGTCGCGCCATCCATGGCGACAGCCCCTTGAACATATCCTCGGACAGCCGCGTTCGGTACAGGATCTCGCCCATCCAGATGAACAGGGGCAGCGCGGTCAGCGACCAGCTCGAGGCGGATCGCCAGATCGTCGTCATCATCGCATCGCCGGCGGGGCGGCTGGTAAACAACTCCATCCCCACAAAGGCAACACCCAAGAGGGCAAGGCCGATCCAGACGCCCGACCCCAAGAGAAGGAACAGGACGAACAGGAAAACGATCACCGGGGCCAGTTCGTGCAGCATCATCGCCCCCTATTCGGCATGGGATGCGACGCCGGCATCCTCACGAATATTGTCGCGCCCGGTCAGGAGCAGCGTCGCCAGATTGTCCCAGAAGGCCACCGCCAGCAGCACCGCGCCAAAGGCGACCGGCATCTGCACGATCCACAAGGGCGTGGCGTCCTGCCCCTGGCTCAGGTCATTCAGCTTGCGCGACCAGTAGACCAGTTTCACGGTGTAAAAGGCCAGATAGCTGGCGGCCGCCGTGCCGATGATCAGGCACCAAAGCTCACCCCAGAACCGATAGCGCCCCAGCCGCTCCAACGCCAGCGACACCCGGATATGCGCGCCCCGGTTCAGGGCATGGGCAAAGGCCAGGAACGAGGCCGAAGCCATCAGATAACCCGCATATTCGGTCGAGCCGGGAAAGGTGACAGAGGCCCAGCGTGCCGCCATCTGCAACACGA
>CALLZQ010000436.1 GCA_937858255.1 uncultured Tabrizicola sp. | reverse complement strand
AATGTGATGGTTCAGGAAGGGGTGATGGACCGTTTCGACATCACCCAAGTCTATGGCATCCATAATGCGCCCAATCTGCCGCTGGGGCATTTCCAGACCACCCCCGGGCCGCTGATGGCCTCGGTCGATACGGCCTGGGTCAAGATCACCGGGCGCGGCGGTCATGGCGCGACGCCGCATGACTGCGTGGATCCGGTGGTGGCGGTGGTGGGCATGGTCAGCGCCATCCAGACCATCATCCCGCGCAATGTCTATGCGATGGATGAAGCGGTGATCTCGGTCACGCAGATCCATACCGGCACGGCCTCGAACATCATCCCCGAAGAGGCGACCTTTTGCGCGACCATCCGCGCCTTCCGCCCCGAAGTGCGTGAGCTTTTGAAGCGGCGCATCCATGAGATCATCGAAGGCCACGCCATCGCCTATAATGTCACGGCCGAGATCGACTATGACTGGGGCTATCCGGCCACGGTGAACCATCCCGAAGAGGCCGATTTCGCCGCCGAGGTGGCGCGCGAGGTTTCGGGTGAGGCAGCCGTGAACGCGCGTGCGGGCCGCGAGATGGGGTCCGAGGACTTTTCCTATATGCTTGAGGCGCGGCCCGGCGCCTATCTCTTCATGGGGATCGGGCCGGGGGCGGGGCTGCATCACCCGGCCTATGATTTCAACGATGAGGCCGCCCCCATCGGCGCCAGCTTTTTCGCCCGGCTGGTCGAACGCGCGCAGCCACTGGCCGGCTGATTCGCGGCAGGTTCGCGCCGCAGGGCAGCATCATGGGGCGCGTCAACCTTTGCCCACCATATCTGGTTGACCCCCAACCTATGGTGCTGGCCAGAATTTGATCAAACTGCTAGACTTGCCTCCATCCGAAACCCGCATGGAGTGCCCTATGCCCAGTGCAAGCGCCCGCAAGATCGACAGCCCCGAAGCCATCTGGCAGGCCGACCGCCGCCATGTGCTGCACCCCTGGACCCAGTTCGGATCGTTTGAACGCGACGGCTCGCTGGTGTTTGAACGGGGCGAGGGCTGTTGGCTGTGGGACACGTCTGGCAAGCGTTATTTCGATGCGGTTGGTGGCATGTGGTGCACCAATGTCGGCCTTGGACGGGCCGAAATGGCCGAAGCGATTGCCGCGCAGGCGCAAAAGCTGGCGTTTTCGAACACTTTTGTCGATGCCTCGAACGTGCCCTCGGCACAGCTTGCGGCCAAGCTGGCCGAACTGGCGCCGGGCGATCTGAACCGGGTGCATTTCACCACCTGTGGCTCGACCGCCGTCGATACCGCCTGGCGGATGGTGCAGTTCTATCAGCGCGCCAAGGGCAAGCCCGACAAGACGCAAGTGATTGCCCGCGACATGAGCTATCACGGCTCGACCTATATAGGGCAGTCGTTGGGCCAGCGTCCGGGCGACCGGGTGCCCGAATTCCTGTACAAGGAAACCGGCATCCATCACCTGACCGCCCCCAACCCCTATCGCGCGCCCGAGGGTATGGATGCGGCGGCGTTCTGCGATTTTCTGGTCGCAGAATTCGCGGCGAAACTGGCCGAGCTTGGCCCCGATAACGTCGGCGCCTTTATCGCTGAGCCGATTCAGGCCTCGGGCGGGGTGATCGTGCCGCCGCAGGATTACCTGTCGCGCATCGCCGCCATCTGCCGCCAGCACGATATTCTGGTGATCGCCGATGAGGTGGTGACCGCCTTTGGCCGTACTGGCCACTGGTTCGCCGCGCCTTCGGAATTCGGGGTGGTGCCCGATATCATCACCTGTGCCAAGGGCCTGACCTCGGGCTATCTGCCCCTTGGGGCGGTGATCTTTTCCGACCGGATCTGGGAGGCGATGGCCGAGGGCGGCGCGCGTTGGTTCACCAGCGGTTTCACTTATTCCGGCCACCCGGTGTCCTGCGCGGCGGCGCTGAAAAACCTTGAGATCATCGAACGCGAGGGCCTTTTGGCCAATGCCGCCGAGGTGGGGGATTATTTCCTTGACCGGCTCAAATCGCTTGAGGACCTGCCCCTGATCGGGCAGGTCCGGGGGCGGCGTCTGATGGTCTGCGTCGAGAGTGTTGCCGACAAGGTCAGCAAGGAACCCTTGCCCGAGGCCGCGAATGAGGCGCGTCGCATTGCCGATGCGGCCGAGGCGATGGGGCTGATGGTGCGCCCGATGGGCCATCTGAACGTGATGTCACCGCCCCTGACCATGACCCGCGAGGATGCCGATTTCGTGGTGGACACGCTGCGCCGCGCCATCACGCAGGTCACGGACGAACTGCGGCGCGAGGGGTGGTTCAAGGGGTGATCAGCCCATCTTGACAGCAAACCGGGGCGCGGGCAGGGTGCCCGCATCCCGGATACGCGGCGTCTCCGGGTGGCCCGTCTTTGCGGGCAAACGACGGCGCTTTCCATGACCCGGAGACAGCCATGGCCCTCGAAGACGCCAAGAAAGAAATCGATTCCGCCTTTACCCGCAAGGGTCTGCGCGGCCTTGCCTTTGAAAACGCCTTTGCCGGCGCGACCAGCTTTCTGCGCCGTACTTATACCAAGGATTTGACCGGGGTTGATCTGGCCGTCACCGGCGTGCCCTTTGATCAGGCGGTCACGCATCGGACCGGCACCCGCTTTGGCCCCCGCGCCATCCGCGAGGCAAGCGCCCTGCAACCCTTTGATCCGCCCTATGGCTGGCCGACCAGCCCGCTGGAGGAACTCAGCATCGTCGATTACGGCGATCTGGCCTTTGACTATGCCCATACGCCCAGCTTTCCGGGCCTGTTGACCGATCATATCCGCACGATCCTGAGCGCCGGGGCGGGGACGATCACACTGGGGGGCGATCACTTCATCACCCTGCCGATTCTGCGTGCCTATGCCGAGAAATACGGGCCGATGTCGGTGATCCATTTCGACGCCCATTCCGATCTGTGGCAGGACGACGATATGGAGCGGATCGACCACGGCACGTTTTTCTACAAGGCGGTCAAGACCGGGGTGATCGACCCCAAGACCAGCGTTCAGATTGGCATCCGCACCCATTGCGACGACTACCTCGGCGTCGAATATATCGACGCGCGCACGGTGCATGAAAAGGGCGTGGCCCATGCCGTTGCGCGGGCGAAAGAGATTGTCGGCCAGAACCCGACCTATGTGACCTTTGACATCGACTGCCTTGACCCCTCGGCGGCCCCCGGCACCGGCACCCCGGTCTGGGGCGGCCTTCAGACCTGGCAGGCGGCGGCGGCGCTGTGTGATCTGGCCGGGATCAACATGGTCGGCGGCGATGTGGTCGAGGTCTCGCCCCCCTTTGACACCACCGGCGCCACCGCCATCGCAGGCGCCCATGTCGCGCATGAGCTGATCTGCCTCTATCATTGGGCCAAGTGCAAACGGTGAAAAGGGTCTGGCGGACTATGGGACTGTTTGTTGCTTTTGCGATCATCGCCCTCTTGGGCCTGATGGCCTATATCCGCCTTGCCCCCAGCGACCCGGCGCTGTGGCATGTCAATCTGCATGAAAACCGGCCCGAGGCCCTGCGCTATACCCTGATGCCCCCGGGTACGGATCCGGTCAGGCCGCTGACCGGCGGGGCCTATGCCGATCTTTTCATGATGCAGGCAGAGGCCCGCCAGACCCTGATCCGGCTGAACACCATTGCCTTGGCCGATCCGCGCACGATGCTCTTTGCTGGAAGCCCCGAGGCGGGCCATGTCACATGGATCACCCGCTCGGCCCTCTGGGGTTTTCCCGATTACACCACGGCGCAAGTGACCCCCTCTGGCCTGACCCTCTATGGCCGCCTGCGCTTTGGCCGGTCTGACCTTGGGGTGAATGCGGCGCGTCTCCGCGACTGGCTCTCTCGCCTCTGAACTTCATCTGTTGATAAATATCCTCGGGGGGAAGGGATTTCGCCTGCGAAATCCCGCAGGGGGGCAGACAGCCCCCCTTTGTTCCCGGCAGTGCGCCCCCTTGACCACGCGCGCCATTCCCGCCAAACCCGCAGCCATGGTCCCGTTAGACAAACTCGCCCAGATCACCGAGCGGCTCGAATATCTCGAGGCGCGGCTTAATGCTGGCGCGGCCCCGGTTGAGATTGCCAAGCTCAGCCGCGAATATTCCGAGTTGAAGCCGGTCTGTGACCAGATCGGCGCCTATCGCACCGCGCTGCATGATCTGGATGAGGCCGAGGGCTGGCTGACCGACCCCGAGATGAAGTCGCTCGCCGAAGAGGAAATCCCCCGCCTCCGCGCCCGTATTCCCGAGATGGAACAGGCGCTGCGCGTGGCGCTCTTGCCCAAGGATGCGGCTGACGCGCGCCCCGCGATCCTTGAAATCCGCCCCGGCACCGGGGGCGATGAGGCCAGCCTGTTCGCCGCCGATCTGTTGCGCATGTATCAGCGCTATGCCGAGCGGATGGGCTGGCGCTTTGACATCCTCGAACAGCAATTCTCCGATCTGGGCGGAATCAAGGAAGTCACCGCCCATGTGCAGGGCGAGGGCGTCTTTGCCCGGCTGAAATACGAATCCGGCGTGCATCGCGTGCAGCGCGTGCCCGAGACCGAGGCGGGGGGCCGCATCCATACCTCGGCAGCCACCGTCGCCGTGCTGCCCGAGGCGGAAGAGGTCGATATCGACATCCCCGCCGCCGATATCCGCATCGACACCATGCGCTCGTCCGGCGCGGGCGGCCAACACGTCAACACCACCGACTCGGCGGTGCGGATCACCCACCTGCCGACCGGCATTGTCGTGACCTCATCCGAGAAATCCCAGCACCAGAACCGGGCCATCGCCATGCAGGTGCTGCGCGCCCGGCTTTATGAGCTTGAACGTGAGCGGATCGACAGCGCGCGCTCGGCTGACCGCAAGGCGCAGGTCGGTTCGGGCGATCGCAGCGAGCGCATCCGCACCTATAACTTCCCGCAGGGCCGGATGACCGATCACCGCATCAACCTGACGCTCTATGCCCTGCCGCAGATCATGGGGGGTGAGCTTGGCGAGATCATCGACGCGCTGCAAGCCGACGATCAGGCCCGCAAGCTGGCCGAGGCGGGGATGTGAGCGCGCCCTGGGCGCAGCATCTGGCCGCTGCCGTGCCGGCACTGCGGGCGGCGGGGGTGGCGGATCCGGCCCGCGATGCACGGTTGCTGCTGGCCCATGCCGCCGGGGTAGGGGCCGGCCGGGTGACGCTGATCCTGCACGATCCCGCGCCCGCCGAGGCCGCCGCCCGCTTTGCCGATCTGATCGCCCGCCGGGCCAGTCGCGTGCCGCTCTCGCATCTTACCGGGCAGCGGCTGTTCTGGGGCCGCAGCTTTCGTGTCGGCCCCGAGGTGCTGGACCCGCGGCCTGAGACCGAGATCCTCGTGGCCCTTGCGCTGGAGGTGCCGGCACAGCGGGTCTTGGATCTGGGCACCGGCTCGGGCTGTATCCTGCTCTCGCTCTTGGCGGATCGCCCAGCGATGCAGGGTACTGGCGTGGACCTTTCCGCCGCTGCGCTGCATATCGCCGCCGCGAATGCCGAGGCTCTGGGCGTCGCTGCCCGCACAGCGTTCCTGCAAGGCAACTGGTTCCAGCCGGTCACGGGCCGGTTCGATCTGATCGTGTCGAACCCGCCCTATATCGCCTTGCCCGAAATGGCGGATCTCTCGCCCGAAGTGGCGGGGCATGAGCCGCGCCTTGCCCTGACCGATGAGGGCGACGGGCTGACCGCCTATCGCGCGATTGCCGCCGATGCCCTGGACCATCTGGCGCCGGGGGGGCGGCTGATGGTCGAGATCGGCCCCACACAGGCCGCGGCAGTGGCCGCGCTCTTTGCCGCTGCGGGGCTGGGCGCGATTGAAATCCGCCGCGATCTCGATGGCCGTGACCGGGTGGTCGCGGCCCGCGCAACCTAGGCCGCCCCGGCCCCGGATCCCCTGGCACATTGGCAAAAACGCCATAAAATCGTCGCAAGGGCCGGATTTCTCCCAGAATCGACTTGTCAGCGGGGGCCGGTCATGTTTACTCAGACCCAAGGCGCCTGTGGGTGAGGCTTTGTTTTTCTCCCCTGCGCCGCAACCCGTCCCTGCCTGCATTTCCCCGTCCGGGGGCGCGCCACAGATGCGCTGCATGAGGGCAGAACGGCTCATCTGGATCAAAGGACAAGATGCGCTCTTCCAAGTCCCGCTCGCGTTCCAAGCAGAACCGCCCGCGCTCGCTCGGCAATATCATCAACCGGGTGTTCGACAGTTCGGGCCCCGAAGGCAAGGTGCGTGGCACGCCGCAGCAGATCATCGAAAAGTATCAGGTGCTTGCCCGCGACGCGCAATTGTCGAACGACCGGGTGGCGGCTGAGAACTTTCTTCAGCATGCCGAACATTATACCCGCATGCTGGCCGAGGCGCAGCGTGAAATGGCGGCCGAGCAAGAGGCGCGGCAGCAGCAATATCAGCAGAACGGTGGCAACCAGAACGGCGGCAATCGTGATGGCCGCGACCGCGATGGCCGTGACAATCGCTGGCGCGATGACCGCTGGCGCGATGACCGGGCCAGTGATCCGGGTGCGGGCGATCAGCCCGATATTCCGGCGGTGATCGAGAGCGGGGAAGACGGCGCGTCGGCGCTGGTGGACACGCCCGAGGCCGCCGAGGCGCCGCGCCGCGAGGACCGGCCCCGCCGCGATGATCGCCGTGATGACAGGCGTGATGATCGCCGCGAGGACCGGCCCCGCCGCGACGAACGTGGTGGCCCGCAGGGCGGCAACCGCCGCGACCGCG
>CALLZQ010000435.1 GCA_937858255.1 uncultured Tabrizicola sp. | reverse complement strand
CGGGCCCGCGCCTTGCAGGGGCAGTTGATTGCCCGCTGGGCCGAAACGCTGGCCTAGGCCAGCGCGCCGACCCTGCGCCAGATCAAAAGGCGCAGCCGGGCTTGATGCCCAATTTGCGGAAGATCGTCGCTGCCGGGCAAAAGCCGGTAAAAGCGGATTGCAGCATGTTCGCGCCGATAAAGGCGGTGAACCAGATGAAATGCGGCGAGACCCACAGCGTCAGGGCGACGGAAAGCAGGGTCATTACACCGGCAAAGGCAAGGATGGTACGGTCGAGCGACATAGGGCGGGCCTTTCTATTGGCTGTGTTTTGCCCCAAATAGACCATCGGCGAATCAAATTCAATATATTGAATGTTTAGGGCTTCAAATGCCGCACCCTTGCGCCCCATTCAATAGCGGCAGCGTGCAGGCGGTCGATCGACAATTCCTCGCGCAGCTCTTCCAGCATCCGAAGTTCCATGTCGCGCAGCTTGCCATCCGCCGCCACCACATCGCAGGCAAGGGCATAGGCGGTTTCATGCAGTCGCTCGGGCAGGGCGTCGCGGATCAGCCCGAACAGGGCGGAAAGGCCATCCTCATCCTCGAACAGGTCAAAAACCGTCTGGCTGACGCCGCGCATCCGGTCGGTGTCATAGTTGGCAAAGACCGGCATATGATTGACCATGCGCTGAATGGCGACCAGTTCCGAGGTGCGCATCTGTTCATCGGCCGCCGAGACGGCAACCATGACCGCCACAAGGGCATCCTGCGGTGACATTGAGGGGGGGGTATCGGGCATCGCCTTGTCCTATCGTTGTTCCGCCAAGGCTATGATCTGCCGGGCGTCTCGGCAAGGGGCGGGGGCGTGGCGCCTTGGCTCAGGCGCTCAAGGGCCAGCCAATAGCCGTCTTCATCGGCCAAAGGCTCGGTCGCCAGCAGGTTTCCGCGATGGTCCAGCACATAGAGGCTGGGCGATTTGGTCAGCCGCAGCGCCTGTTCCACCGTGCCGCCGGGATCAGACAGCACCGTAACCGGCAGGCCGGCCGCGCGGGCCTGATCCTCGATCTGGTTTCGGGCCTGCCACGAGCTTTCACGATCCTCATGGCTGGTGATCAGATGAACGGCGGCGATCCGCTGGGGCGCATGGGCATGCAGGGCGATCAGGCTGGCCATCTCGGCCTGAAAGGGGCCATTGGTGCGATAGGGGCCAAGGGCATAGACCAGCAGCATCTGATCGGGGCGCATCGCGGCAAGGGTCTCGGTCAGGGCGACCTCTGTCCCTTCGGGCCACTGGCCAAAGGGGTCGTGCTGGGGAAGGCGATAGGGCAGGGGGAAGGGCCGGCCCAGATGGCGTGAGACCACTTTCACCCCGGCTTGTGCCGAGAGCGCCGAAAACAGCCGCGTCAGCCCCAGTTGGTCTGGAAATTCCAGACTGCCGTTTTCGGCCAGACGCATCGCCTGCGCCGCATCCCCCGCCGCAAAGGCCCGCAGCGCCGCGAGGAAGGTGTTGAGCGCGAAATATTCTGACGGCAGGCTCTCGATCTTTTGCGCCTCGACCTGTGCCTCGACGGCGGCCTGGACCCGGGCGGACAGATCCTGCCGGCCCTCGGCGAAATAGGCAAGGGCGAGCAGATGCAGATGGGTGATATCCTTTGAGGCGAGGATCTTGCGCTCTCGCGCGGCGGCGCCGACCAGCGGGCCCAAAAGGGCGGTGCCGAAGGGCAGGACGGCAATTTCAAGCTGTTTGGTCAGCTTGGCGAAA
>CALLZQ010000434.1 GCA_937858255.1 uncultured Tabrizicola sp. | reverse complement strand
TGAACATGGGCGGCAACCTTTATACCCTGACGCTCTTGCGAGAGATGCAGGTGGCGGGAGACCTCTTGGCGCGGGTCAAGGTGCCCTTCCACTTCAAACCCCATATGGATTTGGCCGAACTGGACCGGGCCGAGGCGATGACACGCGATTTCGCCGATGACTGGCTGCGCTGCGGTTTCGTCAAGATGTTCATGGACGGGGTGATGGACAGCCGCACCGCCTATATGCTGAACGACTATCCGGGCCATCCCGGGCATCGGTCCGAGCCGCTGTTCCCCCCCGCGCGGTTCAATGAGATCGCGGTCGAGATTGACCGGCGCGGCTTGCAGATCGCGGTTCATGCCATCGGCGATGGCGCGGTGCGTCAGACCATCGACGGCTATGAGGCCGCGGCCCGCGCCAACGGGCGGCGCGACAGCCGCCACCGGATCGAGCATATTGAGCTGATCGATCGCGCCAATATTCCCCGCCTTGCCGCGCGGGGGATCACCGCCAGCCTGAAACCGCCCCACCCGCCCGGGGCGATGGACTTCCCGATGTTCCCGACCATGCACCAGATCGCGCCCGAGCGTTGGGGCGATGCCTATCTGTGGCGCTCACTGGTTGAGGGCGGGGCGGCGCTTGCCTATGCCAGCGACTGGCCGGGGTCGGATGTCTCGGTGCTGCGCGGCCTTGGCGCGGCGCTGACCCGCCAGCCCTATCCCGGCGGGACGGATCAGCGGCTGGGGCTGATGGACAGCCTGCGCGCCTATACCGCCGGCGGGGCATGGGCGGCGCATTTCGACGATGTGACGGGGATGCTGCGCCCCGGCCTGGCCGCCGATCTGGTGATGCTCGATTTCGATGTCGAGGCGGCGGATCCGACCGTACTGGGCGCGCAAAAGGTGGCGCTGACCATTGCCGGGGGCCGCATCACCTATGAGGCCTAGGGGCCTCAGACCCCCTTGGACCGCAGCCAGTCGCCAATGATCTGGCGATGCCGCGCCCCGGAATAGCTGGGGAAATGCCCGGCATGGACCATCCGCACCGGCAGATCGTAAAGCCGCCGCATCGAGGCGATGTACTGGCGCTGCTCTTCGGCGCTGGTGCCCTCAATCAATTCCCCATCATAAACGATATCGCCGGCGATCAGGATGCCGCTCGCCGCCTCCCAGAGCGCGATGCCGCCGGGGGAATGGCCGGGGGTGTGGATCACCTCGAACCGACGGTCGCCCAGGTCAATCACATCACCATCCCACAGCAGTCGCGTCGCCGGGGCAGCCGGCACGGCATAGGTCTCGGCCCGATAGGGTTCGGGCGGCAGCGTGGTAAAGATCGCGTCGGTCACATATTTGTCGGCAAAGGTATTTTCCCGCGTCGGTGCCCGCATCAGATGCGCCTCGGCCCCATGGCAGAGACGGCAGGGAAATTCGTCGTGGCAGCCGATATGGTCGAAATGGGTATGGCTCGCCACCGCCTGCAAGGGCCGCTCGGTGACCAACGGCACCCATTGGCGCAAGGAAACGACACCCATGCCGCTGTCGACCAGCATATCGCCGTCGCTGCCCCGGATGTGCCAGACGTTGCAGCGGTAAAACGGCAATATATGCGGCTCATCAATCAGCGTCACGCCATCGTCAAGGCGGGTGACACGCCACCAATCCTCGGCCCTTGCCCGGTCTATCATAGCACCACCCCTCCGCTTGCGCGCAGATCCATCACCTGCCCCACCGCCACCCCAGCCCCCTGCGGCAGATGCACGATCAAGGGCAGGTCGGGCGCGGCCAGCGGGGTAAAGCGCGCACGGATATGGGTGCCGAAGAAGGCCGCCTCGTCAAGTCGCGCCGGACCGAGCTGGATCGGCCCCTCGGCACCGATCGCCTCGGGCCGCAGGCAGAGCGTGCCACTGCCGGGCAGCGCCGGGCCAAAGGGGGCAATGCCGTTCGCCACCGGGATCAGGTTCACCTCACCCATGAAACTGGCCGAAAAGAGACTACGCGGGCGCAGGTACACCTGCTCGGGCGGGCCATCATCCTCGATCCGTCCGGCATTCATCACCACGATCCGGTCGGCAATCGCCATCGCCTCTTCCTGATCATGGGTGACATAGACGAATGTGGTGCCGCCCCGCCGCTGGATCGCCTTCAGCTCTTGCTGCATCTGCCGCCGCAGCCGCAGGTCCAGCGCCCCCAGGGGCTCATCCAGCAGCAGCACATCGGGGGTAACGGCGAGCGCCCGGGCCACGGCCACCCGCTGCCGCTGCCCCCCCGAGAGTTGATGCGGATAAAGCCCGGCCTTGCCACCAAGGCCCACCAGCGCCAGCATCTCTTCGGAGAAGTCGAGCCCTTCGATCTCGCCGTAGCCCA
>CALLZQ010000433.1 GCA_937858255.1 uncultured Tabrizicola sp. | reverse complement strand
CCCACCACCGCCGGGCCCGACACCCCCCCGGCCATCGACCCCCCGGAGGTAGTGGAATCCGTCACCCGCCGCGCCGCCGAGGCCAGCCCGGTGCGCATCCGCCATATGGCCGCGCTGACCAAGGGCCGCGAGGGGCGCGAGATGACCGAGATCGGCTTTCTGCTCGATGCCGGGGCGATTGCCTTTACCGATTCGCCGGCGGTGGTCAGCGATACCCGCGTGCTGTCCCGGGCGCTGAACTATGCGCGCAGCCTTGGCGCACTGGTGATCGGCCATCCGCAGGAACCGGGCCTGTCGCGCGGCGCCTCGGCCACCTCGGGCAAGTTCGCCTCGCTGCGCGGCATTCCGGCGGTACATCCGATGGCCGAGCGCATCGGCCTTGACCGGGACATCGGGCTGGTCGAGATGCCCGGCGCGCGCTATCAGGCCGACCAGATCACACCCGCCCGCAGCCTGCCGGCGCTGGAGCGGGCCAAGGCCAATGGCTTTGACGTGACCGCCGGTGTTTCGGTCCATCACCTGACGCTGAACGAATTTGACGTGGGCGATTACCGTACCTTCTTTAAACTGACGCCGCCGCTGCGGTCCGAAGAGGACCGGCTGGCGATGATCGAGGCGGTGGCCAGCGGGCTGATCGACGTGATCGGCAGTTTCCACACCCCGGCGGATGAGGAATCCAAACGCCTGCCGTTCGAGGATGCCGCCTCGGGCGCGGTGGGGCTGGAGACGATCCTGCCCGCGGCGCTGCGTCTGGTTCATGCCGGGCAGCTTGACCTGCCGCAACTCTTCCGCGCGCTGGCGCTGAACCCGGCGCGGCGTCTGGGCCTGCCGCAGGGTCGCGCAGGCGAGGGGGCACCGGCGGATCTGGTGCTGTTCGACCCCGATGCGCCCTTTGTCCTCGACCGGTTCAAGCTGCGCTCGAAATCCAAGAACACGCCCTTTGACGGCGCGCGGATGGAGGGTAAGGTTCTGGCCACATTCGTCGGTGGCCGTCAGGTCTTTGCAGCGGAGTAACGGATGCCTGATTTCACCTCTGCCCCGCTGCTGCTGATCCTGACAGCCGCGCTGGCCTATCTGCTGGGGTCGATCCCCTTTGGCATCGTGATCACAAGGGCGCTGGGACTGGGCGATCTGCGCAAGATTGGCTCGGGCAATATCGGGGCGACCAATGTGTTGCGGACAGGGAACAAACCGGCGGCGCTGGCGACGCTGATCCTTGACGCGGGCAAGGGCGGGCTGGCGGTGTTGATTGCCCGAGCACTGGTGGGACCTGATGCCGCGCAAGTGGCGGCGCTGTTTTCCTTTCTGGGCCATCTTTACCCGGTCTGGCTGGGGTTCAAGGGGGGCAAGGGGGTGGCGACCTTCCTTGGCACGCTCTTGGCCCTTGCCTGGCCTGTGGGCCTTGCGGCCTGCGCGACATGGCTGGTGACGGCGCTGATCAGCCGGATTTCCTCGCTCTCGGCATTGGTGGCGGCGGCGCTGTCGCCGGTCTGGCTGGCGGTGCTGGGCCATGGCGAGATGTCCTTGCTGGCCATCGCGCTTGCCGCGCTGATTTTCGTCCGGCATCAGGCCAATATCGCCCGCATCCGCGCGGGGACCGAACCAAAGATCGGCAAGAAATGATCCGCCCGCTGGCCCTCGCGCTGATCCTTCTGGCGCCTCCGGCTTTTGCCGAGACACTGACAGCCGAGGCGGCAACCACCCTTGCCACGCAGGAAAGCCGCGACTGGTGCGCCGCGCAGGGCGGCACACTCGATCTGGGTGAGGCACCGGCGACGGCGGTCGATCTGACCGGCGATGGCACGGCTGATGACTGGATCATCTCTGAGGCCATGGCCTTTTGCGGCCCCGATTATGGCTATCTGGGCGGCTCGGGCGGGGCGATGCTGCATGCGGTGATCGGCACCAAGGTGCAAAGCTGGCTGGCCGGGGCCTGGGCGCTGGAGGATGTGGGCTTTACGGTTGAGGGCGAGACACTGCCCGCGACGCGGGTGCTGATCCTGGGCCTGCATGGGTCAAACTGTGACAGCTATGGCGCCGCGCCCTGCATGTTGGCCCTGACATGGGATGGTAAGCGGCTGATCGGTTATCAGCCGCTGCCCGAGGAACCCGCCCCCGCCGAGCCCGGGCACGCGCGAGGGCAAGGCGTGCGGG
>CALLZQ010000432.1 GCA_937858255.1 uncultured Tabrizicola sp. | reverse complement strand
CTCTTTGGCCTTGTCGCGCCGCTTTATGATCAGGCGAAGGTGCTGGCCAAGGCGCTGCTGGCCACCGAGGCCGCCTTCCAGCCCGTTCAGACCGCAACCAAGCTGAAGGTCACGGGCGTTGATCTGTTCAGCGCGGGCGATTTTGCCGAAGGTCCGGGGCGTGAGGATATCGTCTTTCGCGATCCGGGGCGCGGCATCTACAAACGCCTGATCATCGAGGGCGAGCGGCTGATTGGCGCCGTGATGTATGGGGACACCGCCGATGGTGCGTGGTTCTTCAGCCTGATCAAGGATGGCACCGACATTACCGATCAGCGCGAGACGCTGATCTTCGGCCCGGGCTTTGCCGGAGGGTCCAAGGCGGACCCTTTGGCAGCCGTTGCAGCCTTGCCGCCTGAGGCGGAGATTTGCGGCTGCAACGGCGTGTGCAAAGGAAAGATCGTTCAGGCGATTGAAGGCGGGGCTAATACGCTGGATCTTGTCCGGGCACAGACCAAGGCAAGCTCTTCCTGCGGCACCTGCACAGGGCTGGTGGAACAGGTGATGGCCCTGACGCTGGGCGACAGCTTTAGCGCCAATGCCAATCCGCCGATGTGCAAATGCACCGATCACACCCATGAAGACGTGCGACGGATGATCAAATCCATCGGGCTGAAATCCATTCCGGCGGTGATGCAGGAACTGGGGTGGAAGACGGTCGGCGGCTGCGCCTCGTGCCGTCCGGCGCTGAACTACTATCTGCTCTCGGACTGGCCGACAGAATATGCCGATGACCGGCAAAGCCGGTTCGTCAATGAACGCAACCACGCCAATATCCAGAAGGACGGCACCTATTCGGTGGTGCCGCGGATGTGGGGCGGGGTGACGACGCCCGCCGAATTGCGCGCGATTGCCGATGCGGCAGATAAATACGCCGTGCCGATGGTCAAGGTCACGGGTGGTCAGCGGATCGACCTTTTGGGCGTCAAGAAAGAGGATCTGCCAGCGATCTGGGCCGATCTGAATGACGCCGGCATGGTCTCGGGCCATGCCTATTCCAAGGGGCTGCGGACGGTAAAGACCTGCGTCGGCAGTGAGTTCTGCCGCTTTGGCACGCAGGATTCGACCGGCCTCGGCATCAAGCTGGAAAAGCTGCTCTGGGGGTCATGGACCCCGGCCAAGGTCAAGCTGGCGGTATCCGGCTGTCCGCGCAATTGCGCCGAGGCGACCTGCAAGGATGTGGGCGTTATCTGTGTCGACTCGGGCTATCAGATCAGCGTGGCGGGTGCTGCGGGGATGGATGTGAAGGAAACCGAACTGCTCTGTACGGTTCCTACCGAGGAAGAGGCGATGGAGGTGATCGCCGCCTTTGTCCAGCTTTACCGCGAGAACAGCCGTTACCTGCACCGCATCTATAAATTGGTGGCCAAGGTGGGGCTGG
>CALLZQ010000431.1 GCA_937858255.1 uncultured Tabrizicola sp. | reverse complement strand
CTCATCATCATGATCGTCTACCTGCCGATCCTGACGCTGGTCATCTATTCCTTCAACGGCGGCGCCTCGATCGCCGTGTGGGAGGGGTTTTCGCTCCGCTGGTATGAGGTGGCGTGGCAGAATTCGGCCGTACAGGGGGCGACGCTGCGCTCGTTGATCATCGCGACCTCGGCCAGTCTGATCGCCACCACGCTGGCCACCATGGCGGCACTGGGAACCACGCGGCGTGCGGCCTTCAAGGGGCAGACCTTCATCTATGTGATGATCAACCAGCCGCTGATGGTGCCCGAGATCGTGACTGCCGTGGCGCTGTTGATCTTTTTTGCCTCGATCAAGGTGGCAACGGGGTATCAGGGCCTTGGCTATCTGATCGCCGCCCATGCGGCCTTTTGCATCCCCTTTGCCTATCTGCCGATCCGCGCGCGGCTGGAGGGGATGGATATGGTGCTGGAAACCGCCGCCGCCGATCTTTACGCGACGCCCTGGCAGAGCTTTCGCCATGTCACCCTGCCGCTCTTGGCCCCCGGGATCGCCGCCGGGGCGATGCTGGCCTTTGTGATCAGCCTCGACGATGTGGTGATCACCGAATTTGTCAAATCCGGCGGGCAGGATACGCTGCCCACCTATATGCTCGGCCAGTTGCGCCGGGCCGTGACACCCGAGGTCAATGCCATCTCGACCGTGCTTCTGGCGCTGACCGTTCTGCTGTTGACTGCCTTTTTCCTACTGACCCGCAAAAGAAACTGATCAACTGGGAGACTGCCATGAACAAGACGCTTGCGACGGTTGCCATGCTGCTGGCCAGCACGGGCCTTGCCCGGGCCGAGGGGGTGCTGAACCTCTTTAACTGGGGCAACTACACCAGCCCGGAACTCTTGGAAAAGTTTGAGAAAGATACCGGCATCAAGGTCACTGTCACCGATTACGACAGCAATGACGCGGCACTGGCCAAGATCGAGGCCGGCGGCCATGGCTTTGACCTCGTGGTGCCGACCCACCAATATGTGCAGATCTATGCTGAAAAGGGTCTGATCACGAAACTGGACCTGTCCAAGATCCCGAACCACGGCAATATCGCCGCCGAATGGATGAATGTCGATTGGGATCCGGGCCGTGGCTACACGATCCCCTGGCAGTGGGGCACCACGGGCGTTGCCGTCAACACCTCGGTCTATGGCGGCGATATCAACACCTCGGACATTTTCATGAATGTCCCGGCGGAACTGAAGGGCAAGATCAACGTCGTCCCCGAGATGAACGATGTGGTCAACCTCGCGGTGATGTGGGCGGGCGGACAGCCCTGTTCAGAAGACCCCGAGGTGCTGAAAAAGGCCCGCGACGCGCTGCTGGCGGCCAAGCCTGACTGGATCAGCATGGATTACGGCGCGACCGAAAAGCTGTCGAACAATGACTGGGCGGC
>CALLZQ010000430.1 GCA_937858255.1 uncultured Tabrizicola sp. | reverse complement strand
AGTGGCTCGAAGCCGGCCGCGCCTTGGCGGAACGCTACGGCTTCCGGTAGGTTGGCGCAGCGCGGCTCCGCACCGGGCCGCAGGCACCGCCGGCCAGCGTTTTCCAAGGCCCGCCACAACCGCAGGCCGGGGCGGGGGCTCGGGGGGGTGACCAGCAGGAAGAACAGCAGGATGCCGGGGAAGGCGAGGACGAGGTGGGCCGGGAAGCTGAGCAGCGTATCCAGCCGCCCGCCGAAATAGCCCGCCGGCAGGCCGAGGGTGATCCCGACCATGAAGGCGATGACCGTCGCGGCGGGGGCAATCTTCAGCACCTCCTGCGCACCCATCACCATGCGCGAGAACACATCGCGCGCAAGGCTGTCGCCGCCGAGGAGGTAGTGGGTCGCGGCGCCTTCGGCGGCATTCTTGATGGCGCTGCCGGGCAGGGCGTTCTTCATCCCCGAGAGCTGGATCAGCGGGTCTTGGGTGATGATCGCGCTCGCGAAGACGGCGGTAAAGACCCAGAACATCACGATTGCAAAGCCGATCATGCCGATGGTCGAGTCAAACAGCTTGCCATAGAGGCCAAGGCGGCGCTTGAACCGGATCGAGAGGGCAAAGGTGATGGCGAGGGCGATCCAGACCGGCAGAAACCGGTAAGCCATCTGAAGCAGGATCGCGGGCCAGGAGAGATCGTCCATGATGTCCTCTCAGCTCAGGCGGATGCGGGGGTTGAGGAAAACATAGCCGATGTCCGAAATCAGCTGCGTCACGAGGACGACAAAGACGGCGACGACCGAGCAGCCCAACAGAAGCTGGATGTCGTTGTTGCCAGCCGCCTGCACCAGCGTCCAGCCGAAGCCCTTGTAGTTGAACAGGGTTTCCACGATCACCACCCCGTTCAAGAGCCACGGAAATTGCAGCATGATCACGGTGAAGGGGGCGATCAGCGCATTGCGCAGCGCATGGCGCAGGATGATGGTGCGGAAGGCCACGCCCTTGAGCCGCGCGGTGCGGATATATTGCTGGGTCATCACCTCGGTCATCGAGGCGCGGGTCATCCGGGCGATATAGCCGATGCCGTAAAGCGCGATGGTCATCACCGGCAGGGCAAAGTTCCAGAAAGTGATCTTGTCCATGGCGCTGGTGGCCGTGCCCTGAAACAGGGTCTTGCCCTCGATCAGGCCCCAGCCTGACAGGATGGGCGAGAGGCCGGCGGTGGCCGAGGCCAGAAAGGCGATCAGGATCACGCCCGAGACATATTCCGGCGTGGCGGTCGAGGCGATGGCAAAGGTCGACAGCACGCGGTCGGTACGGCTACCCTCACGCATCCCCGACAGGACACCGAGGAGCAGCGCCGAGGGCACCATGACCACCATCACCCAGAACATCAGCCAACCGGTTGCGCCAAGGCTGCGGGCCAGCACTTCCGAGACCGGCTGCTTGAACACGGTCGAGCGCCCCCATTCGCCCTGCAAGACGCCACAGCGGGCGGGGGCGGCGGCGGGATCGGCGCCGGGCGCGATGCAGCGACCCGTGACCTTGCCCGCGTCATCGGTATGGGTCCAGCCCGGCACCACACCCAGCCATTCGCCATAGCGCAGAACCATCGGCCGCTTGTAGCCGTTGCTCTCCAGCCAGCTTTGCACCTCGGGCTCTTCGGCACGGACCGAGGTCTCCGATTTGGCCAGCTTGCGCAGGTTCGGCTCAAGATTCGTCAGCATGAAGACGATGAAGGTGAGGGCAAGGGCGGTCAGGATCATAACCCCCAGGCGCCTTATGATGAATAACAGCATCTCATGTCCTTTCCCGCAGGGGACAGGGCCTATGTCAGAACGGAAGCGCGCGGAGAGTGAGGGTAAGGGCCCTCAGCAGAAAGGGGCGCGGCGCAGCGCCGCGCCCCCGTTTTCCAAAAGACGCGATCAGGCGTCGATCCACCACTTGTAGTGGTGATGTTCAAAGGTGGCGTGCTTTTCCGCGCCCTTCACCTTGGGGTCGGTATGGCGATAGAGCGAGCGCCAGTAGGGCTGGATCATCACGCCTTCGTTCTGCATGATCGCCTCGATCTTGGCCATCACCTCGCGGCGGGCGTCGGCATCGGCGATTGACAGGGCTTGGCTCAGCAGGCTGTCGAACTCGGCGTTGTTAAAGGCGCTTTCGTTCCAGGCCTCGCCCGAGCGATAGGCGAGCGCCAGAACCTGAACCCCCAGCGGGCGCATGTTCCATTCCGTCGCCGACCACGGATATTTGGTCCAGTCGTTCCAGAAGGTCGACCCCGGCAGAACCGTGCGCTTGACGTTGATGCCCGCATCGCGAACCTGGGCCGCAACCGCGTCGCAGGTGGCGGCCTGCCAGGCGTCGTCGATCGAGATCAGTTCGAATTCGTGATCGCCCATGCCAGCATCGGCGATCATCTGCTTGGCCTTGGCGCCATCGACGACCAGCGGGGCCAGTTCGGCATATTCGGGGTGGATCGGGCAGACGTGGTGATTTTCGCCCTCGGTGCCCCGGCCCGAATAGCCGAGTTCCCGAGCCACCGCGTTATCGACCGCCATGGTCAGGGCGCGGCGAACGTTCACATCCTTGTAGTCATCGGCAAGCTGGTTGAAACGCACGGCCAGCGTGGCCGAGGTCACAGCCTCGGACCGCTCCCAGCCAAGCGCATCGAGCACGTCGATGAATTCGCCGGTGGACTGATAGGTGGCGTCGATCTCACCCGAACCCGCCGCCGCGACAGCCGCCGCCGGATCGGTGCCAAGGTCGATATATTCGATCTTGTCCAGATAGGGGCCGCCATAGACGTCGGTGCCCCACCAGGCATGATTGGCATTCTTGACCAGAACCTGACGCACGCCGACCTCATTGGTCTCGGGCAGATAGGGGCCGGTGCCGATCGGATTGGTCGAGGGATCGCCATTGTCATAGGAGGAGTGAACGATGGCCGCCGGATAATCGGCCATGCCGACGATGATGGTGATGTCCGGCGCGTTGCATTTCAGCTTGACGGTCGAGGCATCGACCACCGTGATCGCGCCCTCGGCGGCCTGCTTGGTTTCGGCATTCATCAGGCTGGCCATGCGACCGGCCATCGAGTTGCCCTCGACATTGCCATCGCACCAGCGGGCGATGTTACGGGCCACGTCCTCGGCGGTGAAGTCATCGCCGTTGTTCCACTTGACGCCCTGGCGGACCTTCAGCGTGTATTCGCTGGCGTCGGCATTGGCCTCCCACGATTCCAGCAGCATGCCGCGGATCGAGCCGTCATTGTTATACTCGGTCAGATCTTCGAGCCAGCCACGGGTGATGTTGGCGATCTGGCTCCAGTCAGCGGTGCGCGGATCCTTCAGGCCCTTGGTCTCCATCTCCATGCGCAGCGTGCCGCCCATCTTGGGGGTCGCCTGCGCCTCGGCCGGCGCGGTCAGCCCCAACAGACCATAGGCCGCCGGCGCCGCAACGCCCAGCGCCGTCGCGCGGACCAGAAATTCGCGCCGGCTGAGCGTGCCGTCGCGCACTTCCTGCGCGTACATCTCGGCCGCCGGATGAACGGTCGGGCGGATGAAGTGGGTGTCTTTCATTCTCGTCTCCCTGTGAGGCAGTGCGATTATCGTTGTCGGTCTGTTGCCGGCCGGTCTCTTCCGCCACAGCGGAATTTTTCCTGTCCAGCCGGGTCTCACGCGCCTATTTGCGCATGAGTTTCCCGATCAGGTCAATGTCGTTCCTCGGCACTTCATCGCTTATTTGCGACATCATCGGTTTCTGTGAAACCGGCAAAAGCCCGAATTCAGCCTGAAAAAAATGATCAAATCTCGCGCCGGAACGCGCTGGGGGACCGCCCCGTCAGATGCTGGAAGCAGCGGGTGAAATAGGCCGGCGAGGAAAAGCCCAGCGCCTCACCCACCTTGGCCACCGGCAGGCGGGGATCGGCAAGAAGCCGCCGCGCCTCAAAGATTCGG
>CALLZQ010000429.1 GCA_937858255.1 uncultured Tabrizicola sp. | reverse complement strand
CGCCTCCTGCTCCAAGAATTTCGGCATCTATCGCGAACGGACCGGCATCCTGATCGCATTGACAACGCCCGAACGCAAAGCGGTGGTGCAAGGCAACCTCAACTTCCTGAACCGGCAAAACTACAGCTTCCCCCCCGACCACGGCGCGCGTCTCGTGACAATGATCCTCGAAGATGCCGCGCTGACCGCTGACTGGAAGGCCGAACTGGAAGAAGTGCGCCAAAGCATGCTGGGCCTGCGCCAGCAACTTGCCGCCGAGTTGCGCAAGGCGACCAATTCCGACCGTTTCGATTTTGTCGCCACCCATCGCGGCATGTTCAGCCGCCTGGGTCTGACCGAGGCCGAAGTGGCGCTCCTGCGTGAAGAACATGCCATCTATATGGTGGGAGATTCGCGGATCAATATCGCGGGCCTTAATCGGGAAACCGTCCCGGTCCTCGCCGCCGCCATCGCCTCGGTGATCGGCTAGAACCAGCGGCACGCGAAAGAGCCGCCAAATTTCTTACAAGAAATTTGCCCGCACCACCCGGTGCGGGCATTTCATCGCCGCAAAACACTATAATCCGCGTTTGGCCTCGATCACCTGCCAAATGCGCGCGGCAGTGTTGGTTCCATCGAATCGCTCAAGTTCTTGGATGCCGGTCGGCGAGGTCACATTGATCTCGGTCAGCCAGTCGCCGATCACGTCAATGCCGACGAAAATCTGCCCCTTGTCCCTCAGCACCGGGCCGATGCGCCGGCAAATCTCGAGATCCCGCTCCGTCAGCCCAACCTTCTCGGGGCGTCCGCCGACATGCATGTTCGACCGCGTTTCCCCCGCCTGCGGCACCCGGTTGATCGCCCCCACCGCCTCGCCGTCCACGAGGATCACCCGCTTGTCGCCCTTCGCCACCGCGGGCAGGAACTTCTGCACGATCATCGGCTCGCGGCTCATGCCGGTAAACAGTTCATAAAGCGATGACAGGTTGCGGTCGTTCTCGTCCAACCGAAACACACCGGCGCCACCGTTGCCATAAAGCGGCTTGAGAATGATATCGCCATGGCGCGCCTTGAAGGCCCGGATGGTCGCCAGATCGCGGGCAATGGCCGTGGGCGGTGTCAGATCAGGGAACTGAAGAACCAGCAGCTTTTCGGGGCTGTTACGCACCCAGAAGGGATCGTTCACCACCAGCGTCCCCGGGTGAATGAGATCCAACAGATGTGTCGTTGTAATATAACCCATGTCAAAGGGCGGGTCCTGACGAAGCCAGACGACATCGAACTCAGCCAGATCCACCTCTGTCTCTGGCCCGAAGCTGACATGATTCCCCTTCTCACGCCGCAGCTCGATCGAGGCACCGCGCGCCATTACCCGTCCCTCGACGAAGGCCAGCCGGTCCGGCGTATAGAAAAACAGCGAATGCCCGCGCGCCTGCGCTTCAAGCGCGATGCGAAAGGTGCTGTCGGCATCAATATTGACCGACCCGATCGGGTCCATTTGCAGGGCTACCTTCAACGGCATGCGCGCTCCTCCGGTTTGGGAGCACAGCATTGGCGCATTGGCCACGAAGATGCAAATGTTCAGGCTGCGAAAGCATTCTCCAGAATTTCGATCTGGCCGGTTGCATCGACAAGCGCCAGATCGAACCGGCATTCGGTATCGAGACCTGCCGGTTCCCCCG
>CALLZQ010000428.1 GCA_937858255.1 uncultured Tabrizicola sp. | reverse complement strand
ATTGGTGACATGGGTGAAGAACTGATTGATCCGCTTGCGATATTTTCCCGCCATGGCAAAGAGCAAGCGGCTATCCCGGCCCGCCGACACCGGCAACACGCAGTCATGCGCGGCGGCAAGGGCGCCGATATTGGCGCGGGTCATCTCGATGATCGTATCGACCACCATGCCATGATCGCGGGGGCTATGCTCAAACCCCTCATTGCGGGGCCAGTGGCGGGTCTCGTGGAAATTGTCGAGGTCGAGATAGGAATTGGGGTTCATCCGCATCACGCGGGCATCAATGGTGGTGAACAGGGTGAACCGCCCGCCCTGTTCGCGCATGGCGTCGAAATCATAGAGCGGGTTGGGCTGCACCGCATCGTCAATGCACAACAACGGTGAAGAGGCGATCCGCCGGGTGTCAAGGCAATAGACCACGCCATTCATGCCCACGGGGTCGCAATAGACGCGCTGCTCGCCAGCCATGTCCAGGAGGATCGTGTAGCGACCGGCCAGATCGACCAGCCAATCCTCAAATTCATCAAGGCAGCTATCGCTGCGGGCCGAGAGATGCGGCAGGAGATGGCCGTCACCAATCGCCCCCTCGGGCGTGGTCGCAACCCCGAGGAGGAGGCCGATCGCCTCACCCTCGCAGTCACGCAATTCACAGACCGGCAGCGCATCGCCGGTGTAAAGGCAAAAGCGACCAAACCGGCGTTCGACCATGCCGCTGATCTGCACCGGATGGCGAGACAGCAAATACTGATAGCGGAAAATCTCGCTGAACGGCAGGCGTTCAGCGCGGCATTGGCGCTCGGCTTCTGTCATGGGTCTGCTCGTATGTTCTTTTTATACGAACAGAGTGCGGAAAGACGCCAAGTCTGTAAACTTTAGTGTAACTTGTGCGGGAAAATCTGAATGACATCTGTGGCAATTCTGCCCAGAGGCGCATCAGCCCAGCACAGAGGCACCGGTATCGGCGCTGCCGACGTTGCGTCGGAAGGACTCGAACAATTCGCGCCCGATGCCGAAACCGTTGGCCGAGAGGTCGGCCTCGCCCGGGCTGCGGCTGTCGAAATCGTCCGCCAGGACCGACAGCGTGCCGGCGCCCGCATCCAGCCGCACCACATCGCCATCGCGCAGCCGGGCCAGCGGGCCGCCCTTGGCTGCCTCGGGTGCGACATGGATCGCCGCCGGAACCTTGCCGCTGGCGCCCGACATTCGCCCATCGGTGACAAGGGCCACTTTCAGCCCGCGATCCTGCAACACCGACAGGATCGGCGTCAGCGAATGCAGCTCGGGCATGCCGTTCGCGGAGGGGCCCTGAAAGCGCACGACCACCACTGTATCGCTGGTGAATTCATTGGCGCGAAAGGCGCGCTTGACCGCCTCTTGATCGTGGAAGATCCGGGCCGGCGCCTCGATCACATGGCGCTCGGGCGCAACGGCCGAGATCTTGATGACCCCGCGCCCCAGATTGCCGGTTAGCTGTCGCAGGCCGCCCTGCGCGGCAAAGGGATCGGCCACGGGGCGGGCGATCCGGTCATTCAGGGTAGCGGTCGGGCCGGGGCGCCAGCCCAGCTTGCCGCCCTCCAGCACCGGTTCCTGCCGATAGGCGGCAAGGCCGTCGCCGGCCACGGTGCGGGCATCCTCATGCAACAGGCCCGCATCGAGCAACT
>CALLZQ010000427.1 GCA_937858255.1 uncultured Tabrizicola sp. | reverse complement strand
GGGCACGGCAGCCCCGATCCTGCGTCCGATGGATCTGACGCTGTCGCTGATGGCGGCGGGCGGGCTGGGGCTGATCACTGCCGGGCTGGGCGAGCGCCGCAAAAGCCGGATGGCGGGCAGCATCGCCACGGTGGGACTGGTCCTGTGCCATGCCGGCGCCTTTACCTCGATCCTGCTCGCCGCCACACCGCTGCGCGAGAGGACCGACATCGCCTTTGTCGCCCAGATCGCGACGCTGGCGCTGGGGGTGGGGGCGGTCATCGTCCTCTTCGGTTTCCTTTTCGCGCTGTTGCGCGGTCTGCGGCTGCTGTAACCCGCGATGCCCGCCGCCCCCAGCCTGCTCCCCGGTTTGCGCCGCCTCCTGCCGGTCACTGCGCTGTGCCTTCTGGCACTCGTCGCCTGTCAGACAGCCCTGCCCGCCGAGGATGACGCCCCCGCCCCCGCGACAGATCAGATCATCACCCTGCAAGTCGAGCGTGCCTATACGCTGGAAGACCCCCGCGATGAGGATTTCAAGGCGCGCATCGCCGCCGAAGCCGCCTCGGCCTGTGGCAGGGCGGGCCATCGTGTCATGTCTACCCGGCCCTATGGCCGCGAAACCATCGGGCCTGAATTTCTGTTCCGCATGTATGAGGTTGGCATCCTCTGTACGGGATGACCGGCAGGGCCGGGCGCGGCCACGGCGAGCGGAATGCCGCAGTGGACAATCCCCCCGCCTGCCCTAGACTTTACCCCGCGCAACAGGACAGACAGAACCCCCCGGCCCCATGCCTTATCAATGGCTTCCCCCGCAGGGCGATACCCGGCGGCTGCATCTCTGGCCCTATCGATCACTGCCCCGGCAGGGCTTTGTGATCTTCATTGCCGCGACCGCGCTGCTGATCGCCCTGCCCCTCGCCACCGTCATCGGCTCTCCCGTACTCTGGGCGCTGCTGCCGTTTCTGGTACTGACTGTTGCGGCAATCTGGATTGCCCTGATGCGCAGCTATAAGGACGGGCAGATCCTCGAAGATCTGATACTTAGCCCGGCCGGGATGCACCTGTCCCGCCGGGGGCCGCGCGAGATGCGGGCCGACTGGCAGGCAAACCCCTATTGGGTGCGCGTGCATCTGCATCGGCATGGGGGACCGGTACCGAATTACATCACCCTGCGCGGTGGTCCGCGTGAGGTTGAGATCGGCGCCTTCTTGTCCGAGGATGAGCGCCTGACCCTTGCCTTGGAGCTTTCGACCACGCTTGACAGCCTCAAGGGTCAGGGACCCCGCATTTGACAGACGAAGCCGGACTCCCTAGCCTGATCCGCGATTAGCACAGCGGAGTTTCCCATGAAGTCCATTCTTTTGGCATTGGCCGTTTTTTCCCTTAGCATCGGACAGGCGTTGGCCTTTGAGATCAACTTTGACTGGTCCGGCCTCAAGCGGTGCACCACGGGCAAGCCAAACACCGTAACCAATCCGAAGTTCACCCTTAAGGATGTACCGGACGGCACCAAATACATCCGCTTCAAATTGGTGGACCGTGATGTGCCTGGCTATAACCACGGAGGCGGAGTCGTGGCTTGGGACGGCAAGAACGTCATCCAGCCCGGAGCATTCAAATACAAGAGCCCTTGCCCGCCGTCCGGCAAACACACTTATGAATGGACGGCCACGGCCCAATCGGCAAAGTCTGGCGGAAAGCTGGCCGTGGCAAAAGC
>CALLZQ010000426.1 GCA_937858255.1 uncultured Tabrizicola sp. | reverse complement strand
GGATCCGCAGCCGCGTCTGCCGCGGCGCCAGTTCGGCGAGGGTTTGCGTGACCTCGGTTTCGCCACCGGTCCAGTCCTCATCGAAAAGCTCGGTCGTGACCAGCGTTTCGGGCGCCTCGATCCGCAGAAAGCGCCCGCCCATGCCCATTTCGCTGCCATCGGGGCGGGTCCAGACCCAGCGATAGTGGCCCCCCACCCGCACATCCATTTCGCTGGTGGTAATCGGGATGTGATCGGCCCAGAGCCAGCGGCGCACCAGTGCCGGGTCGGTCAGCGCCGACCAGACGAGTGCGCGCGGCGCCGCGAAATCGCGCAGGAACTCGATCTCGCATTCACCCAGGATACGGGCTTGCAGGTCTTTACGCATCAATGCCTCCGAGAAGGGTTTCCATCCGCTGATAGCTGGCCTCCATCCCCTCGGTCATGCCGGTGGCCAGCATCGCCGCGCGAACCTCGGCATTGGGCAGGGTCATGGTCATCCGCATCAACGTGCCGCTGCCTTCAGGCAGGAACAGTGTCTCGACGCGGTTGTCGGGGGTCGGATCGGGGAGATACATCCGCTCGACATGCAGGATGCGCTGCCCCGGATCGATTTCGAGGATCTCACCCGCCGCGTGAAAGCCATGCCCCTCGGCATTCTGCCAGCGAAACAGGAATGTGCCGCCGGGGCGGGCGTCGAACCGGCATTCGGGCGTCTGCCAGCCATCGGGGCCAAGGCACCAGCGGCGGATCAGTTCCGGTTCGACATGGGCGCGATAGACCAGCGCGGGCGGCGCGGCAAAGCGGGGGGTGATGATGGCCTGCGCCTCTCCCGCCAGTTCCAGTTTCAATGCGGTCATGCCGGTCTGTCCTTTTCCTGAAGATCCTCAAGCAATGAATCGAGACGGCGGTAATTTGCCTCCATCGCCGCGCGATATCGGGTCAGCCAGTCCCAAATCTCATCCACCGCCTCGGGGCGCAGGCGCCGGGGGCGGGCGGTCCCGTGAATGCGGGTCTCGATCAGCCCTGCCGCCTTCAGCACCTTCAGGTGACTGCTGATCGCGGGCTGGCTGATGGCAAAGGGTGCGGCGAGTTCTTGCACCGTCGCCTCGCCCGCCGTCAGCCGCAGCAGGATCGCGCGGCGGGTCGGGTCGGCAAGGGCGGCAAGACGAGCATCCAGTGGGTTCATATCTTCGATTCCTGTTATATAATTGATGGGTTATATAGCTGCGACAGTCAAGCCACTTTCCGCCTGTCGCCTCCCCCGCTTTCTTCTGGCCATGACGGTCATTTGTGGTTAGACTCCACCCCAGATCCGGGCCAACCCGGGCGCGAAGGCAGAGCAGGCGTTTACAGGCGGTTTTCCCATGACTGAGATGGTCTATGGCTCTATTCCCTCACGGGTGAGCGAGCCGGTGCTTCCCCGTTGGTGGCGCACGATCGATAAATGGTCGCTGACCGCGATCATGGTGCTGTTTGGTATCGGCCTGTTGCTGGGGCTGGCCGCCTCGGTGCCGCTGGCCACGCGCAACGGTCTGGATGATTTCTACTATGTCCAGCGGCAGGCCTTTTTCGGCGCGATTGCGATGGTGGTGATGGTCGGCATCTCGATGCTGCCGCCCTCGGCCATCCGGCGCCTTGGGACGGTGGGCTTTGTGCTGACCTTCATCGCGCTGATGCTGCTGCCCTTCATCGGCACCGACTTTGGCAAGGGCGCCGTGCGGTGGTTTTCCTTTGGCTTTGCCTCGGTGCAGCCGTCGGAGTTTCTCAAACCCGGCTTTATGGTACTGGCCGGCTGGCTGATGGCGGCCAGTCAGGACCTGAACGGCCCGCCCGGCAAGAGCGTCTCTTTCGTCATTGCCGCCTGTGTCGTCATGCTTTTGGCGATTCAGCCCGATTTCGGGCAATCGGCGTTGATCCTGTTCGGCTGGGGCGTGATCTATTTCGTGGCCGGGGCGCCGATGACGCTGCTGGTTGTGATCGGCGGGCTGGTCGCCTTTGGCGGCACCGTGGCCTATGAAAGCTCGGAACATTTCGCGCGCCGGATCGACGGCTTTCTGAACCCCGAGATCGACCCGCGCAGCCAGATCGGCTATGCCACCAACGCCATTCAGGAGGGCGGCTTTCTGGGTGTGGGCGTAGGCGAGGGGCAGGTGAAATGGACGCTGCCCGATGCCCATACTGACTTCATCATCGCGGTCGCAGCCGAGGAATATGGCCTGATCCTGGTTCTGCTGATCATCGCGCTTTACGCCACCATCGTCGTGCGCTCGCTGTTTCGGCTGATGCGTGAGCGTGATCCCTTTGTCCGGCTGGCCGGAACCGGGCTTGCCTGCATCTTTGGCGTGCAGGCGATGATCAACATGGGCGTTGCCGTGCGGTTGTTGCCGGCCAAAGGGATGACCCTGCCCTTTGTCAGCTATGGCGGATCGTCTGTGATTGCGGCGGGGATTACCGTCGGGATGCTCTTGGCATTGACGCGCACCCGGCCACAGGGCCAGATGGGTGACATTCTTCGCCGGGGCCGGTAAGGGGGGCGCATGGCGCAGGAACCCCCTCTTCTTGGTTCCGCCGGGGGGGCCCGG
>CALLZQ010000425.1 GCA_937858255.1 uncultured Tabrizicola sp. | reverse complement strand
CCCATGGCGTCGGAAAACAACTCGCCGCCAATGGCAACGCGATGGCCCCGCGCCGCGGCGCCCTCGATCAGCGCGCGGATCGACCGGTCAGAAACCGAGCTTTCGACAAAAACCGCCGGCAGGCGCCGCGCGACAATCAGATCGACCAGTTCACCGATCCGTTGCAGCCCTGCCTCGGATTCCGTGGAAATGCCCTGAATTCCCTCGACCTGAAAGCCGAAGGCACGGCCGAAATAGGCAAAGGCATCATGTGCCGTGACCAGAACCCGCGCCTCTTGCGGCACGCTGGCCAGCACCTCGGCGGCATAGGCCCCCATCGCGGCAATCTCTGCCCGGAACGCCTCGGCCCGGCTGGGCGCCTCGGCGGTCAGGGGCGCGGCCGCCGCGCCGACCCCGCGCGTCACCTCGGCCCAAAGATCGGGCGCGAACCAGACATGCGGATCGGGCCGGTCGGGATACTGCGGCCAAGCCAGCAGACGGTCACGCGGCAGCGCCTCGGCAAGTGCCACGACCGGTTTGCGTGCCGCCAGATCGGCCATCAGGCCGGACAGTTGCGCCTCAAGGTTCAGGCCGTGCCACAGCACCAGTTCGGCCCGGGCCAGCGCCAGAATATCCGAGCGGGTCGCCCGATGGCCATGCGGATCCATCCCCGGCCCCATCAGCGCCGTCACCGGCAGACCCGAGATTTGCCGGGCCGCATCGGCGATCATCCCGGTCGTCGCCACAATCTGCGTCGTTCCGGCCCATGCCACGGCAGGCAGGATGCTGGTGGCACCGGCGGCGACGAAAGATCCAAGAAACTGACGACGGCTATACATGACCGGCTCCGCCCGATGCAGGATGACGCCCAAGAGTTATGCGAATTATTCGCAATGTCAATGAGATTGCGAACCATTCTCAAAAACTCCCCCAAGAACGCCCGCAATCAGGGCATCAGGATCGCCTTTCGCTGATAATCCATGCGGTCCTCGCTGCCATCGTCATAGGTGATGACCACAGTGACAGCGTTCACCGCCTGCAAGGGCAAGGTCACAAAGGGCAGGTGCCCTTCGAGTTTCAGCGCATTCGGCTGGGCCTCATCCTCGTGGCAGGGTTCCGTCTCATAAATCGCGCCGGCCGCACCAGAGTTCACCGAATAGCGGATCTGCGACAGGCCGCAGCGCCAGCTTTCCAGATGGGTAAAGTAGAGCAGGTCATTGCCATCATATTCCCGTAGCGCGACCCAATTGGCGCGCGTCGCCTCCAGAATGGGCCGCACCTCGGCGGCGGTGGTGAAATTCTCAGCCCAGAGCGGCGGGGCTGCGACCAAGGTCAGGGCGATAATCAGGGCGCAACGCATGGGCCCATCCTTTCGTTTGCCATCAAACATCGTTAAAGTTCTGCCTGAGCAGATATGAATGGGACAAGAATGCCCGACCCGACGCCCAAACGGCAAGCCTATACGATCATGGCCATCGGTCAGGCCGGGCGCCTGCAATATGAGGCGATCCTGCTGGCCGGATCGCTGCGCCTGACCAATCCCGATTTTCCGGGCGAACTGATCATTTGCGAGCCGCAGCCCGGTCCGCGATGGAAGGCCGACCCCCGGATGTCACCCGCCGCGCGTGAGGCGCTGGAGGGGCTGGGCGCCCGCATCCAACCCTTCGAGAACCGCGAGTTCGGCCAGTCCTACCCCCATGGCAACAAGATCGAGGCGCTGCCCAGCCTGCCCGACCGGCCCTTTCTGTTCCTCGATACCGACACACTGATCACCGGCGATCTGGGCAGGCTGCGCTTCGACTTTGCGACCCCCTCGGCCAGCATGCGGCGCGAGGGGACATGGCCCCGGCTGGAACTCTATGGTCCGGGCTATGGCGCGATCTGGAAATCGCTCTATGACAAGTTCGGTCTGGATTACCCCAGCTCGCTCGACCTGTCGCAGCCCGATGAATACTGGCAGCGTTATCTCTATTTCAACGCCGGCTGGTTCTTTCATGAAAATCCCCGGCGCTTTGGCGCGCGTTTCCTGACCTATGCGCGGGCGATCCTGGAAACGCCCCCGCCAGAACTGGTGCTGCAAGAGATGAACCCCTGGCTTGATCAGGTGGCGCTACCCTTGGTCATCCACTCTTTTGAGGGCGGGCGTCCGGGGCCGGAACTGGCCGGGCTCGATGGCGATGTGACCTGTCATTACCGTACCCTGCCGCTGCTCTATGCCCGCGAAAGCGACCGGGTGGTCGAGGTGCTGGAAACGGTGGCCGAGGATAAACCCCTTCGCCGCATCCTGCGCGAATATGAACCGATCAAGACCATGGTCTATCAAAACCGCGGCAAGCGGGCGCGGGCGCTGTTCGACCGGGGCGATCTGCCCCGGCGCGAACAGGTCATCCGCAATACGTTGAAACGCGAAGGGCTGTGGCTACGCTAGCACCGGCCAGAGGCTGGCAACCAGCAGGACCGCCATCGTGCGATTGAACAGCACCAGCCGTCGGTTGGTGGTCAGCCAGCCCCGCAACCGTTGCCCGAAATAGGTCCAGATCGAAACCGAGGGCAGGTTCACTGCGGAAAATACCGCCGCAACCAACAGCATGTCCTCGGGCCCCGGGCCGCCGGCATATACCGTCACCGCCGTCAGTGCCATGGCCCAGGCCTTGGGGTTGACCCATTGGAACGCCGCCGCCTGGACAAAACTGAACGGTCGCCCCGCCGTCTCGCCCACACGCGGGGCCGAGGCATGGGCAATCTTCCATGCCAGCCAGACCATATAGCCAGCCGACAGAACCTTGAGGACGATATCCAGAACCGGCCAACGCGCGAATATCTGCGCGATCCCCATCCCCACCAGAAACACCATCAGCGCATGGCCAAGGCTGATGCCCAGCATATGCGGCACGGTCCGGCGAAAACCGAAATTCACGCCCGAGGCCAAGAGCATCATGTTGTTCGGCCCCGGGGTGATCGAGGTCGAAAGCGCAAATCCGATAAGGGCGAAGAGCATTTCCTGTGTCATGCGCAATGATTGACGCAGACCATGCGGCATTGAATTGCATTCTTCGCGAAATATCGTTATATTTTGCAACAAATGGCGAAACTTGATGAAATAAACCATCGGATATTGCGCGAACTGCGCCGCGATGGCCGGCAGTCTAACCTTGATCTGGCCGAGCGTGTGGGCCTGTCGCCCTCGGCATGTCTGCGCAGGGTGCAGGATCTGGAACGCGCGGGCGTGATCAAGGGCTATCGCGCCGTCCTCGATCAAGGACAGTTGGGGATCGGGTTTCTCGCCTATGTCACCGTCGGGCTGAACACCCATACCAAAGCCTCGCAAGAGGCGTTTGAGCGGGCGGTGTCCCGCGCACCGCAAGTGACCGAATGCCATAACATCACCGGCACCGTCGAATATCTGTTACGGGTCGAGGCCGAGGATCTGGCGGCCTACAAGCATTGGCATACCGAGGTATTGGGCGTTCTGCCGCAGGTGCAGTCGATCACCACCTTCGTGGTCATGGGCAGCCCCAAGGATCTGCGGGCCTAAAGCAGGTGAAATCCCGGTGCCAGCCAGGGCCAGCGCCGGACAGTCGGCAGCCGCAGATGTGCCTCAATCGCGGATTTCAGACCGGGGATCGCCCGTCCGGCAATCTCGGCCATGCTGCCGGCCCGGGTCGAAAGTGACAGGCTGCGGGTCAGCGGCGCCCCCGGCAGGGGCCGCACCTCGACCCGGTCCAGAAAACGGCTGGCATGGTGCAGGGCCAGCGGCGTCAGGATGGTCCAGCCCGCCCCCTGGGCGACAAGGGCCAGAATGGCTGTGTAACTGTCCAGTTCGAACCGGACCGGCGGGCGCAGGGTCTGCGCCGCCCGATGGGCCGCGATCTGCCGCCCCATCAGATGCCGCGCCGAATAGAGGATCAGCGGCAGATCGGGCGCCGCTTCACGCGGGCGCACCTGCACGAAAGGCTCGGTCAGCAGGGGCCTGACATCGCGCCAGCCGCTGTCGACCGCCGCCCCTCCGGGCAGGCCGGCCCCCATCTCGGCCGCGACCACCAGATCGAGCGACCGCGCCTCTAGCTGATCAAGCAGGCGATGACTTGGCCCGGTCTCAAGCAACAGGCGGGTTTCGGGCAGATCGCGCGCCAGCCCCGACAGCCAGACAGGCGTGACCTCGGCGTCGAAATCCTCGATCACCCCCAGCCGCAGGGTGACATGGCGCCCCAGATGCGCCTGCGCCAGATCGGCGCGGGCTTCGGCCTCGGCGTTCAGGATGGTCTGGGCGTGACGGCGAAACAGGGCGCCGGCGGCTGTCAGCGTAAAGGGCCGGGCCGAGCGGTCAAACAAAGTCACACCCAGCGCGGCCTCGGTCGCTGCAAGCTGCTGGCTGACCGCGGGCGGCGTCACCCCCAGACGGCGCGCAGCCGCAGAAATCGCCCCGCCCTCGGCCACCGCCAGAAACACTTCGGCCCCCCAAAGGGTAAGCCGGCCCTGCGCCTCGGGCATCTGCGCTTACATCTTGGACAGTTTCTTTTGCAACTCGGCCAGTTGCTTCTTGATCTGCGCCAGATCGTCGGCGCCGGAACTGGCCTCGCCCTCTTGCTCTTTGGCCGGCCCCGACGAGGCCCAGCCCGGCATCCCGCCCATCATGGATTTCATGAACGCCTCTTGCTGCTTGCGCATCGCCTCAAACCCCGGCATCGCCGACATCGGGTTGGGGAAAGCGTTCAGGTTCTCCATCATCTTGGATTGCCCCTCGCGCAGCATCTCAAAGCTGGCCGCCAGAAATTGCGGCACCACCGATTGAACATTGGTGGTGTAGCTGCGGACCAGATCGGTCAGCACTGCGATCGGCAAGACATTCTCACCCTTGGATTCATGCTCGGCCACGATTTGCAAAAGATACTGCCGGGTCAGGTCGTCGCCGGATTTCAGATCAACGATCTGCACCTCGCGCCCGGCGCGGATAAAGCCCGCGATATCTTCCAGCGTGACGTAATCCGAGGTCTCGGTATTGTAGAGCCGCCGGCTGGCGTAGCGCTTGATCAAGAGTGGCTTGTCGGTATCGGCCATGCGGGCCCCCTCCCAGATTTTCTTTGCTCTTGCAGAGAATGTTACGCAGGCGCGGAACAAAAGGAAAGCCTGTCGCGCGGCGACATTGCCTGCGTTTTCCCGGCGGCGGGAATATGGGGGTTGATCGGTGGCCCGGCCCGGGCCACTCTTTCCCGACGACTTCTACAGAACGCCCTTTCCCTTCCGGCCCGGAGCAGCAGATGCGATTGCCGACCCCGCCCTTGTTTGCGGCCTTTGCCATCGGCCTTGTCGCTGGTGGCGCCGGGCTCTGGCTGTCACGCCCCGCAGCGGTTCAGATCACCGAAGCGCAACCGCAAGCCCCCGACCCCTCGCTGCCCGGCGATGCGGCGCCCGAGGCCGGTGACTGGCGCACGGTGCTGATGGCGCTGGATCAGGGGCAGGCCGGGGTTTTTACCTTGCCGCCGCTGCACTTCGGCCCAGAGGGGCAAGTCCAGCGCGACGATGCCGATGCGCTGCGCGAAACCGGCGCCGTGTTGCATCATGCCCGCAAGGCCGCGCGCCAGATCCGCTTTTCCACCACAGACGGGGCGCCGGCACCCGGCCTTTGGGTCGAGACAGCCTATGCGCTGATCGCGGCAGAGGCCGGCCCCGCGGCCCCGCATCTGTTGA
>CALLZQ010000424.1 GCA_937858255.1 uncultured Tabrizicola sp. | reverse complement strand
TGCTGACCGAGATCTCGCTCGGCCTGCAAGCCAGCCTTCAGGTCGGTCGTCTGATGGATAACGCAAATGCCGCCCCGGAAATGATCTCGATCATCAAGCGCAACAACTGCGGCAAGGCGCTCGATATTGCGCGCGCCTCGCGCGACATGCATGGCGGCAATGGTATTCAGGAAGACTTTCAGATCATGCGCCACATGGTGAACCTAGAGACGGTCAACACCTATGAAGGAACGCATGACGTTCATGCCCTGATCCTGGGCCGGGCCATCACCGGACTTCAGGCGTTCTTCTGACAGGCTGCCGCTCGATCCTCAGGTGATCTGGATCGAGCGGACCGGCCCCGGCCCATAACTCGCCGAGATCTGCGCCACCTCGATGCGGAAAGTGCCGGAAATCCCGTCTTGGGATTGCAAGGTCATCGGATAGGAAAAGCCGGGCAGGTTGACGACTGTTTCTCGCACCTGCCCACCAGCACCATTGAAGATTGCGACCCGATAACTTTCGGTCTCTTCGCCAAGGGGCACATCCAGCCCTTCCCAAGCATCGCCACCAACCCGCGTGCGGCGAATCCAGCTCAGCGTGACATCCCCGCCCGGCTGACGAAAGGAACGCAGATGGCAGACCGGATAGGGCCGCGATCCGTTCCCCGCAAAGGCAAGTCGGTGGAAAGAGCTGTCCACATCCGACGGGCCTTTGGCCGTCGCGCCGATACGATAGTCGCGTTCGACATTGCGCAGGGTTTCGGCCAGTGAAATCTGGGGCAACCGATTGTCCAGCAAAACCAGGAAACTGCCGGCAGGCCAGAGGTTTGGCATGAAACCGTCAGTGCCGTTCTGTCCCCGCAGGAAACCTGACAGTTCATAAGTGTCGGGCGCGACAAGCACCGCCGAGGTAAACTGTACGATTTCCCAGTTGTCCTTGCTGCCATCGCCAATCGCGGCAAGGTTCGCCCCGCCAAGAACATCACCCGCATCCACTGATGTCAGACTGCCCGCCACCATTGTCACCCGACAGCTTCGGTGCAAGTCGAACAGACCAAGGCGCGAGGCCGGCAGATCGTCTTGCAAAACCCCGATACTCGCACTGACATCAAGGGTAAGATCCAGCCGGTAATTCGCGTCATTGCTGCCCGTCCAGAGACCGACCTGCCCCGGCCAAGGGCGTGCAACCACCCCCAGATAGGGTTCAGGCGCCACGGAATTGCCCAAGGGCGAAGGGATATCCAGCCAGACTGCCGAGACGGGCGAGGCCGCGCGATGCCCCTGCCAGGCAGGAACTTCGCTGCGAAAGTCACGATAGGCATAGGCAGAACCTTCGATCCGCACCGCCTCGACCAGACGGTCGGCACCAACCTCGATCCGGTCAACCCGGTAATGCCCCTGCCCGAATTTCAGAACCGATCCGGCCCCGACATCCAGCCGCGACGGGGGCAACCTCAGGCTGAGCAGATCCCGCCCTGCCTTGTTTTCCACCAGCCAGCGCTGAACCACGGCCCGGGCAAAGCTGTCGGTCAGCGTACCGGTGAATTCTGTCTGCGATACCGAGCGGCTTTCCTGTCCGGCTTCTTGCGCCTCTACCACCCTGACTGTATGGGCACCGGCATCCGATACATAGCCCAGCCTTACCCGGCCGATTGCATCGGCCTCGGGCAATCTGGTTTTCTGAAGGCTCGACTCTCCCGACTCATCCTGGGCCAGCCAATCCGCGTCGATCTCTATGGCACCACCAAGCCCACGCGACAGGAAGGCAAGCGCGCCCCCGGCCTCCAGAGCATCGAACCCATAGGCCATCGACAATGGTTGCAGGCCAGCACGGGCTGTTGTGCTGTCTTGTAGCGCAAAGCCGGGCACCGCCCCATGTAGCGCAGCCGTCACACTGCCCGCCACGTCAGAGCCTTCGCAGATTTCGCGGACAATGGCATCGAGCGGCTGGTTCAGGTTGCGGCCGTTCAACCAATGCCCCGTACGCCAATTGGGTCCATCGGCCCAGAGCGTTTCATTGCGCGGGAATTCGGGGAAAGGTCGGGAATCCCACGCCCAGGCATAGGCATGATCCATATCCACCATATGCCCGGCATAGGCCGTCGCCTCGGGGTTGTTGGCAGCATCACGCCAATGGGCATTCATGGCACGAAAATATTGCAGTTGCAGATAATCGTCCCGCTCGCCCGAAGAGTAGCGCGGCAATGCCGACTCCGACGATTTCGGATCAAGGAATTTGTTCGGTTCATTCGTTCCCTTGTCGATCGCCGCGCAGCCATATTCGGTAAAGCGAACCGGTTTTGCGCCCGGAATCCATCCTGTGCTGACCGCTGACCTGACACCCCCGACACGATTGTGATGCGTATGGCTCCACCATCCGAGAATATCTTTGTAGCGATAGACCCAGGGTTCATCATATTCGTCGTCGGAAATAGGCTTGCGCAGTTGCGCTGCCTGTCCCTCGGGGCCGTCGTAATACCAGTCGTAGCCCTCGCCCCCGGCCACACCGGATTGCAGATAGGCCATATTGTAAATCGTTCCCCAGTCGGCATCGGCATGGGTTTCCGCATCGCGCCAGTCGGAAATCGGCATGTAATTGTCGATACCGATGAAATCGACATCAGGATGCGACCACAGCGGATCGAGGTTGAAATAGACATCGGCCCCGCGATGATGACCGAAATATTCCGACCAATCCGCCGCATAGCCGATCTTGACGTTTGGACCCAGGACCTGCCGCACATCTTCGGCCAGCGCCCTCAGCTCGTCCACGGCAGGGAAGCTCGCGGCCTCGGCCATGATACCGGTCAACCCGCGCAGCTCTGATCCGATGCAAAAGGATTCCACCCCACCCGCGACAACACAAAGATGGGCATAATGCAGGATGAATCGACGATAACCCCAGTCCTCGGGGCCAGAATACAAAACCCGTTGACCGGAAATCTGGAAATGGCCGGGCTCTGCCGCCCCGAAAAAGGCCGAGACCTCGGCCCGCGCGGCCAGCGTGCCATCGCTTGACCCTGCCCTGCCCGGCGCCTTGGCCAAGGTGATCCGGCCACGCCAAGGGAGAACCGGCTGATCCGCTGCATCCGAATAAGGATCCGCCAGACCATTGCCCGCAAGCTGATCCATCAGCACAAACGGGTAGAACATCACCTCCTTGCCATCGGCCTTCAATGCCGCGATCGCCTGAAGCACAGAGTGATCGGCAGGCGTGCCCCCATAGACGGAACGCCCCCCGGATTGCGGCACCTGCTGCACCCCTCCCAATCCGATGCCTCCGGCCCGCCACTCCATACTGGGCGGGTCGCCAGACGGGTCAAAAGCCACCTTTGGCCGGACCGTACAATTGCCACAGCGCAAATCATTGCCGAACCAGGAAATGACCAGCGAGGCCGCCGTGCAGGACGGCAACTCATCCCGCAATTGCCGCAATGACACGGTCAAATCCGGTGCATCCCCCGGGGTATGGGCGTTCAACGTTTCCTGCTGACCGAACATTTGCCGCCGGCGCACCTTTTCCGTAGCCAGCGCATATTCGCCCGTGCCCGGGATGATCGCAACACCCCGGATCAGATCCTGAAAGGTCTCTGCCCCCTCGGCATCGGCAGGTTGCGCCTTGCGCAAGACCTCAAAGCTGAATTGCGGCACGCGATTGCCAAAGGGCTCCAGCGCAAGATTCTCCAGCACCACATAGGCCGTCCCGCGATAGGCGGGCACTTGCCCCGCGCCCTCATAGGCCGTGATCGTCGGATCCGGCGTCTGGGTCGCGGTCCCGGTGTAGAGCCGCAGATCCAGACTGGCGGGGTCGATCTCGCGCGCATCTGCCCAAATGCGGCCAATGCCCATAATCTCGCCTTCGCACAGGGCCATCGCCAGGCTGACGGTATACGAATACTGTATCGCCCCCGAGCGCGGCGCCCCCTTCCCGCCGCCCCCGACCTCACGCGTGATCTCGGTATAGGGCGAGGCCCAGATAACATGGCCAGGCAGGCGCATGCGCCCCCAGGTCCGGGCAATCCCCGCGCCCTCATTCGCCCCCATCAGTTGCAGCCGGTCCATCCGGCCAACCTCGACCGGATCCGAGCCACCGCCCAGAATGCGCTGGTCGATCGCACGACCCACCGTCGCCCCTATGGCGCGCCCGATCACAGCCCCGGACAGCCCCAGTACCGTGCCGCCAAAACCAGCGCCGACAGCCGCACCGGCCGCCGCAAGTAGGATGGTCGCCATTCATTCTGCTCCTTCAGGAAAGGCAAAGGCCGCGACAACACGCCGAAGCCAAGGCGCCGAGAGCGGGCTCTCCACCACGCCATGCCCGGTATAGGCATGAACGAATGCCGGTGCCGCGCCTACCGCCGAGACGATGCCCAGATGTTTGGCCACTGCGCCGTCACGCATCCGAAACAGGATCACATCGCCGATCTCCGGCCCTGCGTCGGGCCGCTCGACCAACCACTGCCGCGCCGCCGCCAGCAGCAATTCGCCCCCGCCGCATTCACCCCAGTCCATGCTGTATTGCGGTGTACGGCAGGGTTCATGCCCCAGCAATCCGCGATAGACCCCGCGGACAAGGCCAAGACAATCCGCGCCCACACCCGCGACCGAGGCCTGATGGCGATAGGGTGTGCCCAGCCATGACCGTGCCAGCATGACGATCTGCGCTTCGCGGGTCATGACTGTGTCCACCCGCTGAAAGCCCCGGTACCAGAGTTCCCGCCACTGCCGCCGGATGAGGGGAACCGGCGCAACCAGTCATCCCCCGGAATATGCGGAAATCCCTGAAAATTCAGTATATTCTGAAATTTGTCCCGACAGGTCGCCACGCGGCGATCACAGCCGACCGTCAGAAGCACCCGCTCGCCAACCGTCGGCGCCGGGTTGGGCGTCCGATCAAGGACGATACGACGCGCCCCGGCCTCAGACGTATCCAACCGTACGGCAAAGGGTTGTCCGGCATTGCTGCCGCCGGCAAAAACCAACACGCCTTGCTCGAACCACCCTACCCCAAGGGTCAGCGGGATCTCGACCAGAAAGCTGCGCGCCGTATCAAGCGCCCGGATCGTGCCCTCGACCACCCGGCCTGGCAGTGCCAGATCGACCTGACATTGGGCATCACCCAACCGCGCCCCACATGTCGGCACATAGGCACGCCCTACCGGTTGATTGAGCCGCTCAGTCAGACCGCGCAGTTCCACCCGGAAGGCCCCTTTTTCGCGCTGGATTTCACCGAAACTACCGCGAAACAGCACCGAACGCTGCGAACTATCCTGCCAGTTGACCAGATAGGCCGTCACTTCGGCATCATCGTAAAGGCCGCGCAGAATATCCTCTTCCCGCACCGCCGCATCCGACAGGGCCCCGACCGCCTCGGTATTGTCCACCGACAGACCCGTTGCCTGTTGCAGACTGCGGGCTGACAGGCCGCTGCGGGCAGAATAGGTTTCACCATCAATCACCAGATCCAGATCGTGATCGGTGAACCCCATCACCACGCCATCCCTTCGCGCAACGCGCCAGGCGCGACAGACGGTGGTGGCCCCGCCCGCCATATGCTGTTTCAAGGCATCAAGGCTCATCCCCGTACCTCCACCACCGGCACATCCGGCACCTCACCGGCTTGGAATGACGCAACCGAGGTCATGATCCGGTCCGTGTCAAACCGCACCGGCACATCGAATTCAAACCCGGCAGAGACCGAAACCCCGATATCGGGTGGCACGGCAAAGAGGATCTCGCCCGTCGCCAGGTCAATCGTGAATTCTTGTTCATAAACCTTCGGATCGCGCGCCACGGCGACATGCACTGTCCCCAGAACCGGCTTGGTCACCGGGCGGGTATAGGTCTGCTCTCCCGAACGATAGGTCTTCGACAGGAAAAACCGCGTCGTCACCCCATCGCCCCGCCCGATCACCTGATCCAGAGGCGAGGGATGACGCGAAGGTGGGCAGGATTTGTAATCAGACCAGTCTTTCCAGCGAAACCCGTGCATTCGCCCGCCCCGCGCCTCAAAAAAAGCGATCAGCGTCTCGATATCGTCCAGCGTCCGCAGACCTGCCCCGGCCTCATAGCGCCGGCGTGAATGCGCCCAAGGGGTGTTGCGCTCTTCAAAGCCGTTGGCGAGCGTCACCACCTCGGTCCGCCGTTCCGGCCCGCCGACCGAGCCAAAGCTGAGGTTGGCCGGAAACCTGATCTCATGAAATGCCATCTCGCTGCCTCACCGGTTCCGCTGCCCGCGCGCCAGCGCGCGCGACGCCTGCGCCGCAATCTGGCTCTGGCTGCGTTGAAAGCCCTGCACATCCGGGGTCTGGATGTTCATCACCACCGTCACGGGGCGCCCCCCGCCACTGGCCTGCACCCCCAGCCGCCCATCGGCACCACGCGCCAAGGGCATGATCGCCTCTGGCCCCGCCTCACCCATCAGCCCGCGCCCGCCCCGCATCGGGAACTGCGTCGGCGCCGTTACAACCCCGCCCTTGGCAAAGGGCATCACCCGGCCCTGTGAAAACGCCCCGCCATCGGCAAAAGGCATCATCCCGCCCAGCAAATTATTGATCCCGTTGGCGACAAAACCGCCCACCGCCTGCTGCACCGGCCGCATCGCCACATTGTAGACGCTGTTGACCATCGACTGCGCCACCGAACGCAAGGCATCCGACAGTTTCATCCCGTCGAACACCAGCCCGTCAAAGGCCTTGCGCAGTCCGCCACCGATGCCATTGGTCAGGCTGTTCACCTCGCGCCCAGTAAACAACATCGTTTGCTGCATCCGCGCCAGCTCGCCCTCAAAGGCCGAGACCATGCCCCCTGCCGCGCCGAGCGTCTGCTCCAGCGCCTCCACCTGCATTTGCAGGTCATCGATCCGTGTCACTTTCCGTCTCCCTTCTGATATCGGGGAAGGCCGCGGCCAGTTCTTCCAGCCGCGCGCGCGTCAGAGGCGAGGCAAGCGCCTCGGCCCCCAGCATGATCCGCAGTTCGATCGGTGTCAGACGCCAGAACGCCGCCGGATCCAGCCGCAACTCATGCAGGCCGACCCGCATCAGACCCGGCCAGTCGATCCCTTCCGCCATTGGCCGGCCCTAGCGCTCACCTGGCACGGCAAAGGCCCGCGCCAGCAGTTCCGCCGCAACCCGTGCCGCCTCAAACGGGCCGCCGGCGATCTCGACTGGGCGCAGATCCTCGGCATTGCCCTGCCAGCCGCCACCCCGCAGCTCCGCCACCAACAGCGCCAGCACATCGCGGGTGGAAAACCGCCCCACCTCGAACCGCTTGACCAGATCGATCAGCGAGCCTGC
>CALLZQ010000423.1 GCA_937858255.1 uncultured Tabrizicola sp. | reverse complement strand
ATCGGTGTCCACAGCCCGCCTTTGCCGGGTTTTGCGGCGGGGGCATGGACGCTGGGTCTGGCCGTTCACATGCAGCACCGCGATCTGGGCTATGCGGTGGATGACGCCGTTGCGGCAGCGCTGGCCGATGGCCGGATTGCTGCGATCTATGCGCTTTACGGGGCGGATTTCCTGCCCCCTGACCGATGACCTACGACTTATGTTCCATAGCGGGGCCGCATCACGCGCCCTAAGCTGCCTTTCCAAGGGAGAAAACACCGATGCAGATGTCCGACAGCCGTGAGATCAAGGCCAGCCCCGCGACGGTCTGGGCCGCGATCCTGAACCCCGAGGTTCTCAAGGAATGCATCCCCGGCTGTACCGAAGTGACGGGCAGCCCCGCCGAGGGCTTTGAGGCGACCGTTACCCAGAAGATCGGGCCGGTGAAGGCCACCTTCAAGGGTGCCGTCTCGCTGTCGGATATTGTCGAGGGCCACAAGGTCACGCTGAACGGTGAAGGCAAGGGTGGCCCGGCGGGCTTTGCCAAGGGCGGGGCGACGGTGACGCTCGACCCGATCCCGGGCGGCACCAAGCTGACCTATGACGTGGATGCCTCGGTCGGGGGCAAACTGGCCCAACTTGGCAGCCGCATCATCGACGGCGTGGCCAAGAAAATGGCCGATGAGTTTTTCACCCGCTTTCAGGCGACGGTCGAAGGACCGGCCGCCGAGGCTGCAAGCGCAGCGGAAGAAGTTGTTGCCGAACCGGCTGCCGCCGGGGAAGCTGAAAAGAAAAAGGGCTGGCTCAAGCGCCTGCTTGGCTGAGTCGCCCCCGGACGTACCAAGGAATTTCCAAGGGAGGAAACCATGACGAAAGTCACCATGACCGTGAACGGCAAGTCCGTCTCGGCCGAGGCAGAGGGGCGGACGCTGCTGGTCCAGTACCTGCGCGAAGGTCTGGGGCTGACCGGCACCCATGTCGGCTGCGACACCTCGCAATGCGGCGCCTGCGTTGTCCATGTTGACGGCAAGGCCGTCAAATCCTGCACCGTCTTTGCCGTCGATCTGGAAGGCGCCTCTGTCCGCACCATCGAGGGCATGGCGAATGCCGACGGCAGCCTTGGCACCGTCCAGCAGGCATTCCAGGATCACCACGGCCTTCAGTGCGGTTTCTGCACCCCCGGCATGGTGATGTCTTCGGCCGCGCTGCTGGCCGAGAACCCCAAGCCGACCGAGGCCGAGGTGCGCCACTACCTTGAGGGCAACATCTGCCGCTGCACCGGCTATCACAACATCGTCAAGGCGGTTCTGGCGGCCAGCGGGCAGGACGTGTCCGCCGTGGCGGCTGAGTAAGGGGAGAGGGGAACAAGATGCCGAAAGATACCGGGATTGGCGCCTCTTCCAAGCGCCGTGAAGACGTCCGCTTCCTGACCGGGAAGGGGCTTTATACCGACGATCTCAGCCTGCATGCGCAGGCCCATGCGGTGATGGTCCGCTCGACCGTTGCCCATGGCAAGATCACCTCGATCGACACCTCGACCGCCGCCGGCATGCCGGGCGTGCTGGCCGTGTTCACCGGCGAGGATTTCAAGGATGTGGGCGGCAACCCCGCCGGCTGGCTGATCAACAGCCGCGACGGCACGCCGATGCGCGAGCCGAAGCGCCCGGTGCTGGCCCATGGCAAGGTGCGCCATGTGGGCGACGCCTATGCCGCCGTCATCGCCGAGACCTATCAGCAGGCCAAGGATGCCGCCGAGCAACTGGCCTCCGATACCGAAATCGAGGAACTGCCGGCGATTGTCGATATGAAGGCCGCGCTCGCCAATGCCGGCAACCGCGTGCATGACGAGATCCCCGACAACCTCTGCTTCGACTGGGGCTGGATTGAGGACAACCGCGCCGCGACCGATGCCGCGATGAAAGCCGCGCCCCATGTCGTGACGCTGGAACTGACCAACAACCGACTGGTGCCGAACGCGATGGAGCCGCGCGCCAGCATCGGCGAATACAACACCGGTACCGGCGATTACAAGCTGACCACCACCAGCCAGAACCCCCACCTGACGCGCCTTTTGGTCGCGGCCTTTGTGATGGGTATTCCTGAAAACAAGCTGACCGTGGTTGCCCCCGATGTGGGCGGCGGCTTTGGCTCGAAGATCTATCACTACGGCGAAGAAGCGCTGGTTCTGGCCGCGGCCAAGAAGCTGGGCCGCCCCGTGCGCTGGACCGCCGAGCGGACCGAGAGCTTCCTGTCGGATGCCCATGGTCGTGACCATGTGACCAAGATCGAACTGGGCTGCACCAAGGACGGGCAGATCCTCGCGATCCGTACCGAAACCCATGCCAACGTCGGCGCCTATCTGTCGAACTTCTCGACCGCGACGCCGACCTTCCTGCATGGCACGCTGATGGCCGGCCCCTACAAGGTGCCGAATGTCTATGTGAACGTGAAGGCTGTGTTCACCAACACCGCCCCGGTCGACGCCTATCGCGGTGCCGGGCGGCCTGAGGCGACCTACAGCCTTGAGCGCGTGATCGACAAGATGTGCCGCGAGCTGAACCTCGACCCGTTCGAGGTGCGCCGCAAGAACCTGCTGACCACCGATCAGTTCCCCTACACCACCCCGGTCGGGCTGGTCTATGACACCGGCAACTATCAGGCGACGCTGGATAAGGCGATGGAACTGGGCGACGTCTCGGGCTTTGCCGCCCGCGTGGCCGAGTCGAAATCGCGCGGCAAACTGCGCGGCATGGGTCTGTCCACCTGGATTGAGGCCTGCGGTATCGGGCCCTCGCCTCTGGTCGGTATCCTTGGCAGCCGCGTCGGCCTTTATGACGCCGCGACTGTCCGCGGGAATGCCACCGGCAATATCAGCGTGATGACCGGCGCCCACAGCCATGGCCAGGGCCACGAAACCGTCTTTGCCCAGATCGTCGCAGAACGCCTTGGCATTGATGAAAAGTCGGTCGAGATCGTCCACGGCGATACCTCGAAGATCCCCTTCGGCATGGGCTCTTATGGCTCACGCTCGCTGGCGGTCTGCGGTTCGGCGATGAACAAGGCGGTGGACAAGATCATCGCCAAGGGCAAGAAGATCGCCGCCCATATGCTCGAGGCGTCCGAGGACGACATCACCTTTGCCGATGGCAAGTTCAGCGTCGCGGGCACCGACAAGGCCAAGACCTTTGGCGAGATCGCCTTCTCGGCCTATGTCCCCCACAACTATCCGCTGGAAACGCTGGAGCCGGGGCTGGAGGAAACCGCCTTCTACGATCCGGGCAACTTCACCTATCCCGCAGGCGCCTATATCTGCGAGGTCGAGGTCGATCCCGACACCGGCAAGGTGGATGTGCTGCGCTTTACCGCCGCCGATGACTTTGGCAATGTGATGAACCCGATGATCGTGGAAGGTCAGGTTCATGGCGGCGTCGGGCAGGGCATCGGGCAAGCGCTGCTGGAAAACACCAGCTATGACGAGAATGGCCAGCTCTTGACCGGTTCGTTCATGGACTACGCCATGCCGCGCGCCGAGGATGTGCCGTTCTACACGGTCGATCATTCCTGCGCGACGCCCTGCACCCACAACCCGTTGGGCGTGAAGGGATGTGGCGAGGCCGGGGCCATCGGCTCGCCCCCGGCGGTGGTGAATGCGGTGATTGATGCGCTGCACCGTGGCGGCATCACCCATGTCACGCATATCGACATGCCGGTCTCGCCCGGCCGTGTCTGGTCGGCGATCAACGGTTAATCGGAGGGAGAGACCATGCACAATTTTGAATTCGTCAAACCCTCTTCGATCGCCGAGGCGACGCAGGCCCTTGCCAATGAGGGGGCGCAGCCCCTCTCGGGCGGGATGACCCTGCTGCCGACCATGAAGCAGCGTCTTGCGGCGCCCGAAACCCTCGTCAGCCTGACCGGCATTGCCGAGATGAAGGGCGTCTGCATGGCCGATGGCAAGCTGTCCATCGGCGGGGCCACCCCGCATGCCGTCGTCGCCAAAGAGGCCGCCGCCCATTACCCGGCGCTGGCCAAGCTGGCGGGCGGAATCGGTGACCCGGCGGTGCGCGACCGGGGCACCATTGGCGGCTCGGTCGCCAACAATGACCCGGCGGCCTGCTATCCTTCGGGTGTGCTGGCTTCGGGTGCGACGGTGGTGACCAACAAGCGCTCGATCGCGGCGGACGACTATTTCCAGGGCCTGTTCACCACGGCGCTGGAAGAGGGGGAGTTCATCACCTCGATCAACTTCCCGGTCCCGGAAAAGGCGGCCTATGTGAAGTTCGACCAGCCGGCCAGCCGCTTTGCCCTGACGGGTGTGTTTGTGGCGAAATATGCCTCGGGCGTGCGGGTGGCGGTGACCGGGGCCTCGCAAGATGGTGTGTTCCGCTGGACCGAGGCCGAGCGGGCCTTGTCGTCGAACTTCTCGGCCAGCGCGATTGCCGGGCTGAGCGTCGATGCCTCGAACCTGATCAGCGACCTGCACGGCACGGCAGCCTATC
>CALLZQ010000422.1 GCA_937858255.1 uncultured Tabrizicola sp. | reverse complement strand
TTTGTCGATGACGATGCCGAGGCGGACCGCACCGCCGAAGGGGTATTGGCCGAGATTGCCCGCGAAATCGGCTTTACCGAGGTGGGGTTTCAATATGAACCCATTGCCGCCGCGCTGGATTATGAGACCCGCGCTGTGGCCGAGGAACTGGTTCTGATCGTCGATATTGGCGGCGGCACTTCGGACTTTTCGGTGGGGCGGGGGGGGCCGGGGCGCGGCGCGCAGGCCGACCGGGCCGGCGATATCCTGGCCAATGACGGCATCCGGCTGGGCGGCACCGATTTCGACCGGGCCTTTTCACTGGCCGAGGTGATGCCCGATCTGGGCTATCTGGCGCCAACGCGGGGCGGGCAGGGGACGATGCCGCGGCATTACTACCTCGACCTTGCCACATGGCACCGGATCAACAGCCTTTATACCGCGCAGGTGATGGCGGATATGAAGGCGCTGTTGCATGAGGCCGACCGCCCCGAACTGATCGCGCGGATGATCGCGGTGCTGGAAGGGCGGCATGGCCATGCCCTCGCGCTGGAGGTTGAGGGGGCCAAGATCGCGCTCTCGGGGACCGAGGCGGCGCGGTTGTCGCTGCGGGCGCTGACGGGGGGCGGCAACCGGGTGGTGCAGCGCGCGGCGCTGGAGGCGGCACTGGCGGCGCCCGTGGCGCGGGTGGCGGACCGGATCGCCAAAGTGCTGGCCGATGCCGGGCTGCGGGCGGATCAGATCGGCACAGTGTTTCTGACCGGCGGTTCCTCGGCGCTGCCGATGCTGGTCGGCGCGGTCGAAGCGGCCTTGCCCGGCGCCCGGCTGGCGCGGGGCGACAACCTTGCCAGCGTCGGCACCGGGCTCGCCCTTGACGCGCAGCGGCGGTTCCGCTGAAAATTTTACCCGAAGGTCATAAAATCCCCGCTTGAGGTCGCGGGCGGGCTTGCCTTGGCGCGCGATGCGGCCCAACCTGCGGCCACAACCCAAGGAGACGACCATGCCCGTGAAGAACCGCTTTGCCGAGCTTTTGCCCGAAATCACCGCCTGGCGCCGGGATTTTCACGAACATCCCGAACTGTTGTTCGATGTCCAGCGCACGGCGGGAAAAGTCGCCGAATTGCTGCGCGGCTTTGGCTGCGAGGTGGTGGTCGAGGGGATCGGCCGCACCGGCGTGGTGGGCGTGATCAAGGGCAAGACCGACTCGGCGGGTCGTGTGATCGGCCTGCGCGCCGATATGGATGCGCTGCCGATCATCGAGCAGACCGGCCTCGACTATGCCTCGAAAACCCCCGGAAAAATGCATGCCTGCGGCCATGACGGTCATACGGCCATGCTGCTGGGCGCTGCGAAATATCTGGCCGAGACGCGCAATTTCGACGGCACCGCCGTGGTGATCTTCCAGCCCGCTGAAGAAGGCGGCGGCGGCGGGCGTGAGATGGTGAATGACGGCATGATGGACCGCTGGGGCATCCAGGAGGTCTATGGCATGCACAACATGCCCGGGATTCCGGTGGGCCAGTTCGCCATCCGCAAGGGCGCGATCATGGCGGCGGCGGATCAGTTCGACGTGACGGTGACCGGCAAGGGCGGCCATGCGGCCAAGCCCCATGACTGTATCGACACGACGGTGGTCGCGGCCCATATCATCGTGGCCCTGCAAACCATTGCCAGCCGCAATGTCGATCCGATGAAACAGATCGTGGTCAGCGTCTGCACCGTGCAGACCGACTCGACGGCGCATAACGTCATCCCGCAGGTCGTCAAGATGAAGGGCACGGTCCGCACCATGGATCCGGCTGTGCAGGATTATGTCGAGCGGCGGATTTCCGAGATTTGCGCAGGTGTCGCCATGGCGATGGGGGCAACGGCCTCAGTCGATTATCAGCGCGGCTATCCGGTCACGATCAATTCGGATGACGAGACCGGGCATGCCATCGCGGTCGCCAATGCGGTTTCGGGCAAGGTCGATGCCGAGACTGCGCCACTGATGGGCGCCGAGGATTTCAGCTTTATGCTGAATGCGCGGCCGGGGGCCTATATCTTCCTTGGCAATGGCGATACCGCCATGGTCCATCACCCGGCCTATAATTTTGACGACAACGCCATCCCCTTTGGTTCGAGCTGGTATGCCGGCATGGTCGAGACGCGGATGCCCGCTGCCTGATCCTGTGCCGGCCCCGGCGATTCGGGGCCGGTTCACCACTTCCGCGCGGCGCTGATGCTCCTTGGGCGTGCATCGCGCCGCGCTTTTGCCCCCGAATTGCAACGCCTTTGTGCCCCGCGCCCTGACGCGGCGGGAAGTGTTTGACGACACCCCCCGACTTTCGACATATTGTAGCCCATACGTCCGGCGCATCACCTGCCAGTGGTCGCGTCATGTTTTGGGCGAAGGGACGATTGGGGGGCGCTAGATGTTGAGGGTGTGGGGGGCCTGTCTGGGGGCCTTTTTCGGGTATGTGGCGCTGTCCGGGGCGATCGGCCCGGCCATGGCGCAGGATGTCGCGATTACCGAACAGATGGCCCGGGCCGAGATGACCGTTTCGGGCCGCGCCATTGTGATCGAGCGCAATCAGGACCAATCCGCCCGGATCGAGGATGAATTCGCCAAGACCTCGCGCGCCTGTCCGCCGTTCTGCATCCATCCGATGCAGGTAGCCCCGGGTGTGACCACGCTGGGCGAGCTTGAGGTGATCGACTTCCTGCAAACCCGCGTCAGCGCCGGCAGCGGCATCCTGATGGACAGCCGCCTGCCCGAGTGGAATGCCAAAGGCACGATCCCCGGCGCGGTCAACGTGCCTTTTGCGACGCTTGCGCCCAACAACCCCTATCGTGACGAAATCCTGGTGGCGCTTGGCGCGCGCAAGGGCGCGGGGGGGGAACTCGATTTCTCGGGGGCGCTGGATGTGGCGTTGTTTTGTAACGGCCCGTGGTGCGATCAGTCGCCCCGGGCGATCCGCTATTTGCTCGAAGCCGGATTCCCGGCCGAGAAACTCTTTTACTACCGCGGCGGGATGCAGGACTGGCTGATGCTGGGCCTTAGCGTCGTGCGGCCCGCCGAACAAGGCTGAAGGGAAGTGCTGCCATGATCCGTCTTGCTTTGGCCTATCTGGGCCTGGCTGTCATTGTCATCCTTGGGATTGTCGGCATTCCCGGGATCTCGCTGTTCGGCGAGGATGAGCCGCAGGCCAAGCTGGCGCCTGCCGCGTCGCAACCTGTGACCGAAACCGCGCCGGCGGTGGATGCCGTGACCCCGGTTCTGGCGGCGCTGGCCCGGGCGGCGGGCGCCACTGGCGAAGAGACGGCGCCCGCTGTTGCCGCCCCGGCGCCGCAGGCTGCGGCTGTACGCCCCGGTGCCGTTGATCTGCACAGCATGACGGCGGCGATCCTGACCGAACTGAATCGCGATGTCGGGACGGCGCCCGCGGTCATTGCCCCGGCGCCCGGCGCAGATGATGAGCTGACCCAGATGTCCAAGGCGGTGTTGCAGGGCCTGCGCAGCGGCGCGGCCGAGCCTGCCCCGGCGCAAAAACCCCAAAGCCTTGCCGGTCTGGTCACGCAGGCGCTGGCCGAGGGGCAGAGCGATGCCTATATCGACGCGCTGGTGAATGAGGCCGTAGGGCGGGGCGTCTCGGCCCCCGACGGGCTGCTGACCACCGAGGGCAAGGTCGATACCGCCGTGCTGCTGGCCTCGATCGTTGCCCGCGCGCAGGACGAAGAGCAGGGCGAGGGCGATGCCCCGCTGCCCGATGTGGTGCCGGTGGGCGACAACCCGGTGATGCAGTATCTGGCGACCGAGGATCTGCTCTACACCGTCGAACCGGGCGACTCGCTGGGGGCGCTGGCGCTGCGGTTTTATGGCGATGCGGCCTATTACACCGCGATCCTTGCGGCCAATACCGACCGGATCGGCACGGCGAACCGGATCCTGACCGGCCAGCGGCTGATCATCCCGGCCTTCAACAAACTCTAGGCTTCACCCCCTTGGAGGGCGAAAGAAAAAGGGCGGCCCCCGGGGGCCGCCCTTTGGCATTTCCTGCGGGGGTCAGCCGCCGGTATGGCTCATATGACGGGTCATCTGACCGGCAACCTTTTGCCGGGAATAGTCGAAATCATGGCCCTTAGGCTTGCGGCTGATGGCGGCGCGGATCGCCTGTTCCAGCAGGTCATCCTGTGCCGAGGCGCGCAGCGGCGCCCGCAGATCGGCCATATCCTCTTGGCCAAGGCACATGAACAATTCGCCCGTGCAGGTCAGCCGCACCCGGTTGCAGCTTTCGCAGAAGTTATGGGTCAGCGGGGTGATAAAGCCGATTTTCTGCCCGGTCTCCTCGACCCGCACATAGCGGGCGGGGCCGCCGGTCCGCTCGGCCAGATCGGTGAGCGTATAGCGTTCCTCATAGCGGGCGCGCAGATCCTTGAGGCTCCAATATTGATCCAGCCGGGCCTCACCGCCCCGATTGCCCATCGGCACCACCTCGATCCAGGGCAGTTCATGCCCCTC
>CALLZQ010000421.1 GCA_937858255.1 uncultured Tabrizicola sp. | reverse complement strand
CGCGCATGAAGATCTCGCCCATCGTCACGCCGTCCGAAGGCACTGGCTGGCGGGTTTCGGGATCGGCGACCATCAGCCCCTCGGCTGCGAGGTTGCGCACCCCCTGCCGGGCCTTGAGCCGCGCCCGCTCATCGGCGGGGCGGTCGTCCCATTCGGGATGCCAGGCACAGGTGACGGCGGGGCCATAGGTCTCGGTCAGGCCATAGCCATGGGTCACGTCGAACCCCAGCGCCTCCATCTTTTCGATGATGATCGCCGGAGGCGGGGCGCCACCGGTCATCACCCGGATTCCCGGCTGCAAGCCCTCTTTCAGCTCTGCCGGCGCATGGACGATCATTGCCAGCACCACGCTGGCGCCGCAGAAATGGGTGACACTCTCAGACTTCATCAGCCGGAAAATCGGCTCGTCCCGCACGGCGCGCAGGCAGACGATGGTCCCCGCCGCCGCCGCAATGGTCCAGGGAAAACACCAGCCGTTGCAGTGAAACATCGGCAGCGTCCAGAGATAGACCGGGCGCGAGCCCATCTCCCATGTCGCGATATTGGACAGCGCGTTCAGATGCGCACCGCGATAATGATAGACTACCCCCTTGGGATTGCCGGTGGTGCCCGAGGTGTAATTCAGGCTGATCGCGTCCCATTCGCTGTCCGGCGGCGCCCATTGAAAGGCGGGATCGCCCGCGGCCACCAGATCATCATAGGTTGAGGCCCCGATCCGCCGCCCGCCCTGATAGGACGGGTCAAGAATATCGACGATCTCGATTTCGGGGCGCCCGGCGATCTGGACGGCACGCGCGGCCACCTCGGAAAACTCGGGATCGACGAAAAACACCTTTGTCTCGGCATGGTTGAGGATGAAGGCGATGGCCTCGGCATCCAACCGCGTGTTGACCGCGTTCAGCACCGCCCCCGCCATCGGCACGGCAAAGTGGCACTCATAGATCTCGGGGATATTGGTGGCGATGATCGATACGGTATCGCCCTTGCCGATCCCCCGGGCCCGGAGGGAAGACGCAAGGCGCCGGCAGCGGTCATAGGTCTCGGCCCATGTCCGGCGCAGATCGTTATGAACAACGGCAATCCGGTCAGGAAACACCGCCGCGCTGCGGGCCATGAAGCTGACCGGCGTCAGCGGCACATAGTTCGCGGCATTCTGATCAAGGCCGTAGTCGTAAATGCTGCCCATCTAAGGCTCCCCGGTAAGTGAACGGCGCTACGCCCGGAACCGGGCAGCAAGGCCCGGCAGGAACAGGGGCGGGGCGGCCGCCGTCTCGGCCGCCCGGAAGGTCATTTGGCGCGGACGTAGCTGCCCGGCGCGGCTTCGATGGGTTTCAACTTGCCCGCTTCGGGCTTGCGGGCCGGCACGGGGTCTTCGGTCGACAGGGCCTCGATCCAGTCAGCCCAGACCGGCCACCACGAACCCGTTGCATGCTTGGCCCCGTCAAACCATTTCTGCGGCGTCGCTGGATGGTCGCCGCGTGTCCAATAGCCGTATTTCTTGCGCTCGGTCGGGGGGTTGATCACCCCCGCGATATGACCCGATTCCCCCAGCACAAAGGTCACATTCTCGATGATCTGGGTCGTCGGATAGATCGAGGTCCAGGGCGCGATGTGATCTTCCTTGGTGGCCAGCACGAACATCGGCACCTTGATTTTCGAGATGTCGATCGGCACCCCTTTGAGCGACAGGTGCCCCGGCTTGCGCAACCCGTTTTCGATATAGACCTTTTCCAGATACCACAGCAGCATGGCGGCAGGCAGGCGCGTGCTGTCGGCATTCCAGAACAACAGATCAAAAGCCGGCGGCTTGCGCCCCATCAGGTAGTTCATCACATGGAACGACCAGACCAGATCGTTCTCGCGGATCATCGAGAACATGTCCTGAAGGTGGTAATTCTCTAGAAATCCCGTCTCTTTCATATGCTCGCGCAGCACTTTCAGCCGGTCGCGGTCGATAAAGACGCCCAACTCGCCCACATCGGTGAAATCGACCATGGTGGCCAGCGTGGTGGCCGTGACGATCCGCTCATCGCCCTTGGCCGCCAGATAGGCCAGCGTCGCGGTGACAAGGATACCGCCGATGCAGAAGCCAAGGATATCCATCTTCTTCTCGCCGGTATGCTTCTGGATCACATCCAGTGCCGCCAGCGGGCCCAGCGTCATGTAATCCTCAAAGCTCATCTCGGCATGGGCCTTGGTGGGATTGACCCAAGAGATCAGAAAAACCGAATGCCCCTTGGACAGCATGTAGCGCACCATGCTGTTTTCCGGCTTGAGATCGAAGATATAGTATTTGTTGATCCATGGCGGCACAAACAGCAGCGGGCGCTTTTTCTGCGTCGGCGTCTGTGGATCATATTGGATCAGTTGCATCAATTCGTTCTGATAGATCACCTTGCCGGGGGTGACTGCCAGATCGACGCCGACCTCAAATGCGGTCGGATCATTGGTCGAGATATCCAGCCGTCCGTCACCGCGTTCAAGATCGGCCACCAGGTTGCGGAACCCCTCAAGCACGCTCTCACCCTCGGTCTCCAGCGCGCGTTTGCGCGCGGCCGGGTTCAGCAGCAGGTTATTGCAGGGCGCCAAGGCGCTAAGGAACTGACGGGTGTAGAATTTGACGCGCAGGCTCTCTTTGGTCTGCCCCGGCAGGCGCGCCAGTAGCGCCTCGGTCGCGTCCTCCAACGCCAGATGGGCATCGCGTGTCCCCCGGGCATAGGGATCGCTGTCCCAGAGCCGGTCACGAAAGCGCTTGTCCTTGACCTCTGGCCGCTCGCCGCTCCAGGCGCTGGCCCAGGCTTTGGTCCAGTCGATCCAGAAGGCCTGCACTGATTGCGCCAGGGCGAGCGGGTCCTGCATCAACAGTGGCAAAGACTTGAGATAAGCCTCGGTCACGGTGTTGATGTCGACCACCGAGAAATCGTCGCCCGAGGCTTTGGACAC
>CALLZQ010000420.1 GCA_937858255.1 uncultured Tabrizicola sp. | reverse complement strand
GGCGTTCCGCCCGAGGCCGTGCAATGGTCGCTGGGCGAGGCGCGGCACGATCTTTTTGCCCGTGCGCCAGCCAGCGAGCCATCGGTGGGGGGGACGCCATCCGGTCAACCCTCAGCCGGTGGGGCACCGGTGACGCTGCGTCTGACGCCTGCCGCCGCCGAGGGGCTGGAGGCGGCGATGCAGCACCGCGATCCGCAGCGGTTTGGCCTTGGCCATGCGGCGGTGATCGCGCTGTCGCGCCGCCAGTTGTGGTGGGGTGATCGCAGCGACCCGACGATGGCCCGGCTGATGGCGATGGAAAAGACGGTGCGCCGTGCCATCCACAAGATGCACGCCTTTGTCCGCTTTCGTGAATTGCCGCCGGTACAGACGGGCCGCAGACGCTTTGCCGCTTGGTTTGAGCCAGAGCATCCGGTGGCCGAGGCTGCCGCACCCTTCTTTGCCCGTCGCTTTGGCGATATGGATTGGGCCATCGCCACGCCCACGGTGACGCTGATCTTTGATGGCGCGCTGCGGGTCGAGGCGACACGGGCGCCGCCCGCGCGGGTTGCGGATGCGACCGAAGACCTCTGGCGTACCTATTTCGCCGCGATCTTCAACCCGGCCCGGCTGAACCCGCGGATGATGCAATCGGAAATGCCGGCCTTTTATTGGAAAAACCTGCCCGAGGCCGATCGGCCCCCTGATCGGCTCCGCCACGCCCCGGCGGCAGGGGCGGCGAGGCATGCCCGCGCGCGGCCCGAGGCGCGGGCAGCCTATGAGGCCGGGGCGGCGGTGGCGCGCGCTCGGCTGGCCCCGCCGGCAACAGGCAGCCTTGCCGCACTGGCCGAAGCGGCGCGGGCCTGTACGCGCTGCGCGCTGCATGGCCCTGCCACCCAGACCGTTTGGGGCGAGGGACCCTCTGATGCCGCCCTGATGATCGTCGGAGAGGCGCCGGGCGATCTGGAAGACCTGTCAGGGCGCCCGTTTCAGGGGCCGGCGGGGGCATTGCTCGAGGAATTGCTTGCGGAACTGGGGGCGCGGCGCGAGGCGCTATACCTGACCAATGCCGTCAAGCATGTCAGCTTTCGCCCCATGGGGCGCAAGCGGCTGCACCAGCAGCCCGGCGCCGATCATCTCGAACATTGCCGCGGCTGGCTGGATCATGAGCGGCAGCTTGTGCGACCGCGGGTGATTTTGGCACTGGGGACAGTGGCTTTGCGGGCAGTGTCCGGCCAGACGGGCACGGTCGCCACGCTGCGCGGGCAGATGACGACACTGCCCGACGGCTGCGGCCTCATCGCCTCTTCCCATCCTGCCTCTGTCCTGCGGCTAAAGGATCTCGCCCGGCAAAGCGCCGCCCGTGCCGCGCTGCGCGACGATCTGGCGATGGCACTGCGGGCCAGTGCCGGCGGGCGCCAGCCGCCACCCGTCACAGGGCGATAGTCACAGGACGATAGCGACGGCAGGCGGTGCCTCTGTCGCCCGATCCTGTTCGGCACCCGGATCCTGGGCCAACAGTGCCGCCGCCACCCGCCCCGCCATGTCATGACTGGACACGATCCCCTGAACAAAGGGCAAGCGGCTGAGCAGATAGGGCGCGGCGGGCAGGAAAATCCGCCCCTGCCCCACATTGCACAGCGCGAAATCCCGGGTCAGGGGCAGATCCTGCGCCTCTTGCGGCAACCAGGCGCGCAGACCGGCAAAGGGCAAATCTGCCGGACCCAACCGCTGCTGGCCCCGCGCATCGACGAAGACATCGAACTGGTGACGGGCGCCATCCGGCAGATCAATCTGAACCGGCAGGCTCTGGTCGGCAATCCGATACTCTTCGCCCAAGGGCAACAGCGACAGCACCCCGGCCCGATGCAATGCCAAAAGCCGGCGAATGGATTGGGGGGGCACAGCGGCGTAATTATCGGTGAAGACCCGGCGCAGCGCCTCGAACCGCGCGCGATCCGCCTCGGTAAAGGCGGCGACGATCGTCTCCATCGGCTCATGCATCCTCAGGATCGCATATCGCCATTCCACCGTCTGTCGCCGCGCGGCATTTTCCTCGGCCTCGGCCAGATTGCGCGCGGCCCAGTCAAAGGGATCGGCGGCGAGGCGCGCGGCAAAATAGGCCTCGGCAAAGCTGTCGGGACCCAGCCGTGACAGGCCGATGGCCTCGGCATAGGCCGGGTCGGCCTGCGACAACTCGGCCACGAACAAGGGCCAGACCCGGTCCAGCAAACCCTCGCCCCCCGCCCTGACCGCGCGATCCAGCGCCGCAGCCGTCAGATAGCGGTTGGCACGATAAGGGATCGGGCACCAGAAATCCGCCTCGGGCAACAGACCGTTGCGCGACATCAGCGTCAGGTGCAGCCCCCCGGACCCGGCCGCGGGCTCAAACCGCAGATCCGAACCCGTCTCGTGAAACCGGCCATGTTTGCAGGCAATGGCCATGGCCGCGTCAATGGCGCTGAGCGAGGAGCCGAGGATACCCACCCGGCAGGCCGGCACATCGGCCTCGATCAGCCCGGTCCAGGGCGAGACGAAATAGCCCTGACCCGCCGGCCCCGTGCCCTCTTCCGGCCAGACATGACCGGTCGCCAGCACCACATGCGAAAACAACAGGCTCTGTTCGGCCTCTGCCGCCGCCTGCGGACCATTGGCAAAGACCACACGCTGCCCCTCGGCCAGCGGCACCACATCGGTCACGCGGCAGCCTTCGCGCAACTGGATGCGATGGCCGCGCGCCTCGCCTTCGGCGATCAGCCGCCCCAGCGCGCTGCGAAACCAGCCTCCCAGCAGAATACGCGGCAGAAACTGGCGCGCATTCAAGCTGTCAGGTTCAACGCCATAGGCCCGCAGAAAGGCCGGCGGCTCACGCCGCAACCAATCAAGATAACTTTCACCCAGCGGCGGGATCTCGATGCTGGCGATATTGGCCAGCATGGCGGCCTGCGCGGTCTCGGGGCTGTA
>CALLZQ010000419.1 GCA_937858255.1 uncultured Tabrizicola sp. | reverse complement strand
GGGCAGACGCTGACCGTCCAGGCCAATGGCGATTACAGCCTGACCTCGCCCACGCAGATGGAGGGACGCAGCCCGCGGATCTTTGTCACCGCCTCGGCGCCGCCGGATTTCACCACCAACAATTACCGCTTCCTCTTGGTGGATCCGGCCAATATCGACGGCATGTCCAAGGCGTTCTTTGGCACGCTGACTGTGACCATCCCGGCGACGATCATCCCGATCCTTGTGGCGGCCTTTGCGGCCTATGCCTTGGCGTGGATGGATTTCCCGGGCCGGGCGCTGCTGATTGCGGCTATCGTGGGCCTTCTGGTCGTGCCGCTGCAACTGGCGCTGATCCCGCTGCTCAAATTCCACAATGGTATCGGTATCGGCAAAGGCTATCTGGGCGTCTGGCTGGCCCATACCGGCTTTGGCCTGCCGCTCGCCATATACCTGTTGCGCAACTATATGGTCGGCCTGCCGCGTGACATCATCGAATGCGCCAAGGTCGACGGCGCCACCGACTTTCAGATCTTTACCAAGATCGTGCTGCCGCTGTCCTTCCCGGCCCTGGCCTCATTCGCGATCTTCCAGTTCCTCTGGACATGGAACGACCTGCTGGTGGCCAAGGTCTTCCTGATCGACCCGACTGCCGGCACGACGGTGATGACCGACAAGATCGTGCAACTGATGGGCTCGCGCGGCGGCAACTGGGAAATCCTCGCCACGGCGGCGTTTATCTCGATCTCGGTGCCGCTGTTGGTGTTCTTCGCAATGCAGAAATACCTCGTGCGTGGCCTCTTGGCCGGCTCGGTGAAGTAAGGACGGATATGAGCAAGATGGAACGGGCAGAGCGCATCGCAATCGGGCAGGATGCGGAATGGTGGCGCGGGGCGGTGATCTATCAGATCTATCCCCGCAGCTATCAGGACAGCAATGGTGACGGGGTGGGCGATCTGGCCGGCATCACCCAGCGTCTGCCGCATATCGCCAGCCTTGGCGCCGATGCGATCTGGATCAGCCCGTTCTTTACCTCACCGATGAAGGACTTTGGCTATGACGTCAGCGATTATTGCGACGTTGACCCGATGTTCGGATCCTTGGCCGATTTCGATGCACTGGTCGCCCGCGCGCATGAACTGGGGCTGAAGGTCATGATTGATCTGGTGTTGTCGCATACCAGCGACCAGCACCCGTGGTTCAAGGAAAGCCGCAAGAACCGCACGAATGACAAGGCCGATTGGTATGTCTGGGCCGAGCCCAAGGGAGATGGCACGCCGCCGAACAACTGGCTGTCGATCTTTGGCGGCAGCGCCTGGCAATGGGATGCCCGGCGCGAGCAGTATTACCTGCACAACTTCCTGACCTCGCAGCCCGACCTGAATTTCCACCACGAACCGGTGCAAGAGGCGCTGTTGGATGTGGCCCGGTTCTGGCTGGCGCGGGGGGTGAACGGCTTCCGGCTGGATACGATCAACTTCTACATCGCCGACAAATACCTGCGGGACAATCCGCCCCTGCCGCCAGAGCTGCGCAACAACACCATCGCGCCCTCGGTCAATCCCTATAACCACCAGTTGCACCTGTTCGACAAGAACCAGCCGGAAAACCTTGAATTTCTGCGGAAATTCCGGGCAGTCCTGAACCCTTACGGCGCCGCCGCCGTGGGCGAGGTGGGCGATGCCCAGCGGGGGCTGGAGATCATGGCCGAGTATACCTCGGGCGGGGACAAGGTGCAGATGTGCTACCCGTTCGAGATGTTGCAGCCGGCGCGGCTGACTGCGGGCCTGCTGGCGGATACCTTTGACCGGATGACCGCCGTTGCCCCCGATGCCTGGCCCTGCTGGGCCTATTCCAATCATGATGTGGTGCGCCACGTCACGCGCTGGGGCCTGAATGACGCCGCGGCGCGGATGTATACGGTGCTGCTTTTGACGCTCCGCGGTTCGGTCTGCCTGTATCAGGGTGAGGAACTGGCGCTGCCCGAGGCGGATATCGCCTTTGAGGATCTGCAAGATCCCTATGGCATCGAATTCTGGCCCGAGTTCAAGGGCCGCGATGGCTGCCGTACGCCGATGGTCTGGCAAGCCGACAATCAGACGGGTGGCTTTTCGCAAGGCAAGCCCTGGCTGCCGGTGACGGCGCCGCATCTGGGCCGGGCTGTCGCCGCGCAAGAGGCCGATCCCGCCAGCATGCTACATCACTATCGCCGCGCGCTGGCCTTCCGCCGTGCCCATCCGGTGTTGCGCGACGGCACGATGGAGGGGCCGCGGGCCGAGGGCGATCTGGCGCTGTTCCTGCGCAAGGGCGATGAGGTGCTGCTCTGCGCCTTCAACCTTGGCGAGGGTGAGGTCTCGACCCGTCTGCCAGCGGGAGGCTGGCAGACGGTGGCAACGGAATTGGGCGGCGCCGAGCCGGTCCAGGGCGAGCTGACGCTCGGCCCCTGGGGTTTTGCGCTATTGCGTCAAGATTAAGGGGAGGGGGGGCCCGACATGGCCGATTTGAAACTGACCAATGTGCAGAAATCCTATGGCGAGGTGAAAGTCCTCAAAGACATCAACCTTGATATCAAGACGGGCGAGCTGATCGTCTTTGTCGGCCCCTCGGGCTGTGGCAAATCCACGCTGCTGCGGATGATCGCGGGGCTGGAAAAGATCACCTCGGGCGATTTCACCATTGATGGCGAACGGATGAACGATGTGCCGCCCGCCCAGCGCGGCATTGCCATGGTGTTCCAGTCCTATGCGCTTTACCCGCATATGACCGTGCGCGACAACATGAGCTTTGCGCTGAAAATCGCCAAGAAAAGCCCTGCGGAAATCGATGCCGCCGTGGCCAAGGCCGCGAAGATCCTGCAACTCGAACCCTATCTCGACCGCCTGCCCAAGGCGCTGTCGGGCGGGCAGCGGCAACGGGTGGCCATCGGCCGGTCGATCGTGCGCGACCCCAAGGTTTACCTCTTTGACGAACCGCTCTCGAACCTTGATGCGGCGCTGCGCGTGGCGACCCGGATCGAGATTGCCCAGTTGAAAGAGGCGATGCCGAATTCGACCATGATCTATGTGACCCATGATCAGGTCGAGGCGATGACCCTTGCCACCCGCATCGTGGTGCTGACCGTGGGGCAGGGCATCGGGCAGGTCGGCACGCCCCTGGAGCTTTATGAACGGCCGCAGAATGAATTCGTGGCGCAGTTCATCGGCAGCCCGGCGATGAACCTGATCCCCGGCGAAATCATCGAAACCGGCGCGATGACGACGATCCGCGTTCAGGGCGGCGGAATCGCCCGGTCAACCGTGCCGACCGTCGCCTCGGACATGGGGCGCAAGGTCAATGTCGGCGTGCGGCCCGAGGATCTGACCATTACGACGGGCGAAGCGGTCTATGAGGGCAAGGTGGAAATCATCGAAGCGCTTGGCGAACTGACCCAGCTTTACTTTGAAAAGAACGGCCGTGAGACCCCGCTGATCGCCAAGCTGGCGGGCATTCACCCCGACAAGCGCCATCAGGTGATCAAGCTGACCGCCGTGCCGGAAAAGGTGCATATCTTTGCGGACGGGCAAAGCCTGCTGTATCGTTAAGCCCCGAACAGGGCCAAAGCGGCGAGAAAGACGACCGACAGGCCGCCCGCCACCAGTGCGGGCACCCAGATTGTCAAACGCGGCGGGGGCGGCAGATCATTCATGCCGCCCTTTATCGCCCATTAACCTTTCCACTTTCCTAATCCGGGCATGGACCGGATCACCCATCTTGATGACTGGGCGGCACTGACCGATGCCGCGCCCCTGCCGCAGCATTGGGCCTATGGGCTGGCGATGCAGCGGTTGGGGGCGCAGGTGTCCAGGTTTGTTCTGTCTGGTCAGCCTGTTCAGACTTTGGAACGTCCGGGCGTGCGGCTCATCCACCGCCTGCCACCCGATATGGCGCTGTCCCCCTTGGCGCGTCATGCCGGGCTGACGGTCGTCAGCACCGCAGCCACCGGCAACCGCTTGATTCCGCTGATCACTGCCCGCCATCACGCCCTTTGGGACATCACGGTCCCTGAGCCAACGCTTTTGGCCCGGATGCGTCCGACATGGCGGCATGCCTTGGAAAAGGCATGCAGTCCGGTTCGGACAGACAAGCAGGCGCTGGCGGCCATTCTGCATCACGCGCAGGTGCAGGGCAGGGCGCGGGGATATCGCAGTCTGCCCCCCGCCTTTGTTCGACACTGGCCGGGCGGGGTGCTGGTATTGGCCACCGGCGCCCCCCTGACCGCCGGGGCGGTGTTCCTGCTGCACGGCCCGAACGCCACCTATCACGCGGCCTGGTCCAGCCCCGAGGGGCTGGCCACCGGCGCCCCACGGGCGATTCTGTGGACGGCGGCGCAAACCCTCGCCGCGCAGGGCATCCGCA
>CALLZQ010000418.1 GCA_937858255.1 uncultured Tabrizicola sp. | reverse complement strand
CTGTCATGCCCGGTCTCGTGCGACTCGGCCGTGACCTCGATAGCGCCGCCCAGATCCAGCCGGTAGCTTGTCTTGGCGCCCAGATATTGCCGACCGCGCACGGTGGCGGGCACGGATTGCACCCCCTCTTGTGCGGCGGGGGGGATCTTCAGGTCTTCGGGGCGCAGGATCAGAAGGCCCTTTTCGGCCGGCGCGACCCGCGCGTCGCTTGCTAGAATGCGGGGGGGGCCGATATCGGCCTCGAGCAGGTCCTGTGCGTGGGGGCGCAGATCCGCGCTCAGCCGGTTGGCCGAGCCCACGAAATCCGCGACATAGCCGGTCAGCGGGCGGGCATAGATCTCTTGCGGGGTGCCAAGCTGTTCCACCGCGCCGCGGTTCATCACGCCGACCAGATCCGACATCGACAATGCCTCTTCCTGGTCATGGGTGACGAAGACGGTGGTGATGTTCGCCTCGCGCTGCAATTCGGTGATGGTTTCGCGGATCTGGATGCGCAGCTTCGCGTCAAGGTTCGACAGCGGCTCGTCCATCAGCAGGACCTGCGGCTTGATTACCAGCGCGCGCGCAAGGGCGACCCGCTGGCGCTGCCCGCCCGAAAGCGCGGCGGGATGGCGATCGCCAAGCGCGCCAAGGCCCACGCGCTCCAAAGCCTCGTCGATCTTCAGCCGCGCCGCGGTGCCCTTTTCGCCGCGCGCCCGCAACCCATAGCCCACGTTCTGCACCACCGTCTTGTCGGGAAACAGCGCGTAATCCTGAAACACCATGCCGATCGCGCGCCTGTGGGGCGGCAGCCGCGTCACATCAAGCCCGCCGAAGCGGATCGTGCCGCCGCAGGTCGGGACAAATCCCGCAATGGTGCGCAAAAGCGTGGTCTTGCCGCAGCCCGAGGGGCCGAGAAGCGTGAAGAAGCATCCCTCGGGGATGTTCAGCGTCAGGCCCGAGATCACTTTCTCGGTGCCGTAAGCGACGCTCAGATCGGATATGTCAATGCCCATTGGCGTTCCCTGTTTCGCGTTTCTTCGTTCTTGATGATGCGCGGGCCTCAGCCCGCGCGCAGTTCTGGCGGAGTGTCCGAAATCCCAAGTTTTTCAATGATCCCAAGCGCCTGCCGGTGCACACCCGGATCGCCCGCGCCAAGGATGCGCCCGCCGCTGGCAAGGGTCAGGGGCGCGCCGGCCCAATCGGTGATGACCCCGCCCGCGCCTTCCACGATGGGGCGGAAGGCCGCGAAATCGAAGATCTTCTGCCCGGCATCCATCGCAAGATCGGTGCGCCCCTCGGCCAGGCGGCCATAGTTGATGCAGGCGCCGCCATAGACCCGCGTCGCGGTCGCGCGGCGCAGCGCCTCAAGCGCGGGAAGCTCGGCGGCGGACATGTAGTCCTGATTGCTGTTGGTCATCAGCGCACGCGAGATGTCGGCGCAGGAGCGCACCTGAACGGGCCGGCCGTTCAGCGTGGTCTGGCGCCCCTCGACGCCCAGCCAACGCGCGTTGTTGGCGGCGGAATCGATGATGCCAAGCCGCGGCACCCCGTCGATCGCAAGGGCGATCAGCGTGCCATAGACCGGAATCCCCGCGATGAACGGGGCGGTGCCGTCGATCGGGTCGATGACCCAGACGGCAGGGGCCGTGGGCGCGTGCGATCCCTCTTCCTCGCCGATGATCCCGTGATCGGGATAGTGCGCGGCGATGCGGGCGCGTAATTCGTGTTCGATCATCAGGTCGGCCTGCGTCACGAGGCTTCGGTCGGGCTTGACCGAAATGCCAAGCGCATCATGCGTCTGGCCGTGCAGCAGCGATCTTGCCGTGTCGGCAAGCGACAGCGCGAAAGCGATGTGGTGATCCTCGACCGCCGAAATCTGGGTCATCATTGCTCCTTGCAGGCAGGCATTGCGGCACAGTCCGCACGCGGGGCGCGGAAGGGCCAAGGCTGGCGCATGCCGTTGATCTGGTTTCCCTGCGGGGCCGAAACCCCGATTCATCTGTTCTTTGGGAAATGTGGCAATTTGTGCTATATGTGTCAATATGTGTTTTTGTGGTTTTATTTGTCAACTGTGGCAGGATTTGTCATAGCAAGGCCCATCCACGCACCGGCAGTTGGGGGAACGCATGTGGCAGGAGGAACGGCACCGCAAGATCAAGGACCGGCTCGCGGCCCATGGCCGGGTTTCCGACGATCGTATCGTCGAGGATTTCGGTGTCTCGCGTGAGACGGTGCGCCGCGACCTGATGGAGATGGAACTGGCTGGTGAGCTGCGCCGCGTGCGGGGCGGGGCGGTTCCCGCCACGCGTGAAGACACGACCTTCGGCATCCGCGTCACCCTGCGGCTGCAGGAAAAGCGCGCGATCGCGGCACGGGCGCTTGGGCTGCTGCAAAACGGCATGACGATCTTCATGGATGCGGGCTCGACCAGCACCACCATGGCCGAAGCCCTGGCGGGGCCCAACGGTTTGACCGATATGACGTTTCTGACCAACTCGGTCGATGTCGCCCGGCTGCTGACCGATCCCGCGCGGCGGTTTCGCGTGGTGATGCTGGCCGGAGAGTTCAAGCACGATCCGCAAGAGACGTTCGGATCGGCCACGATCAACGACATCCACCGCTACCTCGCTGATGTGGCGCTGCTGGCCCCCTGGGGGGTGGATGCCGAGATGGGTGCGATGAACTATTTCCTGCACGGCGCCGAGATCGCGCGGGCGATGATCCGCAATTCGGAGAAGGTGGTGATCCTGGCCGATCACTCGAAGGTCGGCGCGCCGGCCCGGTCGGTCTTTTGCCCGGTGGCCGAGATGGATCACCTGATCGTGGACGCCAAGGCCCGCAGCCGCCCCGGCTTCGACGCGCTGCAAGCCGCCGTTCCGGGGCTGATCGTGTGCGACTGAGGGGGGGCCTTTATCGGCTGCTCTGCCCCCTGAGAACTGGACCGCCTGAAGCTGGAGTTTTCCGCTATGTTTC